>QQUJ01000015.1 GCA_008501635.1 Pseudomonadota bacterium | reverse complement strand
ATGCCTTGTTTGTACTGAGTGCATTGACCAATCTGTACCTGGCGCGGCGACGATTGCGATGCCCGACATAGGATTGGTGCGCCTGATAAACCGCAACGGCGCACAAAACGGCTAGAAAACGGCCCATGTTGAGCCGAATACTGCCTGCAAACGCTCCTTATGATGAAAAACACAAACATATTGAATCGGCCGTGCTGGTTTGCATCACTTATTCAGACGTTCCTTAGGCTCTTCTCAAGGCACTGGAAAGGCGCAAGTTCCTCCCCGAACGGTGTATCGTCGGACAATTTACTGGATTGTACATGTTGACCAAGAATGCAGTGCCAACCAGTTTAATACCTGCGATAAACTTTATGTGGTTTTCATGGATTCGTACTGGACGATTTGCGTACGGAAATCTGCTCGTCTTTCGTAAGTTGCCAGAGAGCGGTTTGTGATGCGGGTCGGTTCCACCCCCAAGGATATGTCCCATGGATAGTATCATCGTGTTCGGTTTGCTAGATGTTTCGAAGGATTTCCTCCTGTGATATCGGAACAGAGAGAACCACATAAACCGCGTGTGTTGATTGTTAATTCAGCCCTGTATATTGGGGGTGCGGAGAACGTTACAGCTACGCTCTGTCGCGAGATCGATAGAACTCGGTTCGATGTGTTTGTAGCCCATCTGAAAGGGAATGGTCCAATAGCTCAGGCATTGGAGTCGGAGGGATATGAAGTAGTGCGTATCGCCCTAACTGATGGTGGTCAAAGGGATTTCTTTACGAGCGTTCGCCTGCGTCGACTTATCATCCAGTTAGACATTGATCTCATCCACACACATGATCTACATTCGATGGTTGATGGGGTATTGTGTGGGTGGACGGTTCCTGGTTTGCGCCATGCAACAACATTTCACTATGGAAACTACCCAAGACCAACACGACGGTACCAAACATTGGAGCGTGTGTTTATGCGCTTTCCAAATCGATTGGTGGCGGTAGGGGAGTCACAGCGCCGGAGCATTGCGGAAACGTACAATATTGCAGTGGAACGGTTGGCGCTGATTCGAAACGGGGTGCCCGATGTAAAGACGGAAAGTTCGACTGAGGATCAAGATAGCGTGCGTCGTGGGGCGGAGATCGTAATTGGCAGCATAAGCACGCTCATTCCGCAAAAGGGAATCGATGTCTTGCTCAGAGCGATCCGCATACTCGCGGATGAGGCGCTTCGCTTCCGTGTCGTGTTGGTTGGGGATGGATATCTCAGATCCTCGCTCGAATCGCTTGCCAAAGAACTCGATCTCAACGCGTACGTTGAGTTCGTTGGTTGGGTCGATGACGCGGCAAGGCGAGTTCTTCCGTGGGTGGATGTATTCGTGCAAAGCTCGCTATGGGAAGCTATGTCCATAGTGATATTGGAGGCAATGTCTAGTGGTTGCGCAATAGTCGCGACAACGGTAGGTGACAACTCGTACATTATTCGTGATGCTGAAAGTGGATTACTTGTACCGCCGGGATCGCCGGACATGCTTGCCGCGAGTTTGAGGAAAGTGATCACTGATCGATCGCTGCGCGAACATCTGGCACGTGAGTCGCGAAATGATTACGAAAAGAAGTACACGGCAAGGCGCATGTGTGCCGACTATGAAGAACTCTACCTGGAAATATTAGGACAGTAGGATAAGTACTAGGCGGCTGGAATAGAGGGTATCTAATACGGGAAGGTATAACGATTTTGAATGAAATGCGGCTCCGTGGCTGATAGGCATTACGGATATGACTGAAGATTATTAGCCACAAGCAAGATTGAGAGTAAGATGTAGTAGTCGCGACTCTAGCTAAGTGTCGGATCCACTAAGTTCGCTTCCTGTGGACACGGTGCCAAGCGGTTTCTAGAATAGACAGAATGTTCACGGGAAGGAAAGAAAGCAACCAAAAAAGGACGGAAGAAACTGACTGAGGTCTACGCTTCAGACTTTCCATCAGTGATTCTCGAGCCTCAACAATTCGACCTTGTCTGAGATGGATCACTCCAAGATCCAGGTAAATGCGTGCGAGGCGACTGTCGATCTCCCGAGGGGAAAGCTCATCCGCTAACCGGTCAGCGGCCCGCATAAGTACCTTCGCAACGTTACTAACGACTCGGTCAATTTTGTCTGCCTGAGTCAATTGTCCCGGGCGGCGCCGGAACGTTAGCAAAGGTAGGTCTATATATACAATGGGCCAAGATTGAGCAACACGCAGCCAGTAGTCGTAGTCTTCTTCCGTTTCCAATGATGTATCGAATTCGCCTACCTTTTCGAGAACGTCCCGGCGGATGAGTACGGAGCATGTATTGATCATATTGCCCTGGAATAACCACGTCGCGATCCGCCCCTCATAGGCCGCAACGTTCTGATGGTGTTTAAGACATTTGTCGTGTCCGATAGCTCGATTTTTCTCAAACACTTTGCTCCACGGTGTGATTTTGTCGTTTCTTACAATGCCGTACTTCCACCGTATACCCCGTTCCATTAGCAGTTTACCTTGAGCATCGGCCACGAAGAAATCTGCGAAGACGAGTCCGGCCATGGGGAACTCCTCGAATGCGGTGACCTGAGCAGCCAATTTGCAAGGTTCCCACCAGTCGTCTGCATCAAGAAATGCTATTAACTCTCCTTTGGCCAAAGCCAGGCCATAATTGCGCGCGGCAGCCGCACCGGCGTTCTTCTGTCGCAATAGACGGATCCGGCCTACGTACGGTTCCAATATAGATGAGGTTGTATCTGTGGATCCATCATCTACAACGATGAGTTCCAGGTCCTCATGCGATTGGCTGAGCACTGACTCTATGGCGGTTGGAAGATAGGGGGCGCAATTATAAGCTGGGATGATTACAGAAACAAAGGGCATACCCTTGTGATCCTCTGCAACAATAAATAACGGTTGGCGGCGGCTCTAGCTTCCAAGGATAAGGAACGAAAATAAGGGCTTTGGTCCTGCGATCTCACTGCAGATATTCACTCGATTTAAAGCGTACGGATCGCTCGTGTGCCCTACCAGACCTGAGCGTGTAGTTGTTGCTGAAGATGCCCCTAGATGCCGCATTTGGGAACGTATCCGTTCGTCATACTTGCCGTAGGGATAAGCAACATGGGTCGGAGTATGACCAAGCACTTGGCTGATACGGGTCGCGGCGCTCTGAATTGTGCGTTCCGCTTCCGATGGGGTGAGCTCCGATAGAATTTCGTGGCTAACGGTATGGTTCTCAAAGGTGATACCGGCTTGCGCCATTTCTCGTACTTCGTCCCAATTCATGAACGGGCGGTCGGTGTCCAGTAGAAGATCGCGATTCACGGATTCGAGCATATCCATCATCGCAGTTTTACGACTTGTTTCCCACTGCTTCATTTTGCGACCTTTTTCCAAGAGGAAGCCGGGTAAGTGACTCGGTTTCAAAGTCAAGATCCGCTCCAGGCCGAATCTCGACAGGTCCGCGGATGTAGCGGTTCTGAAGGAGGTCTCGAAACTAGCTATTCGGGCGCGCTTATTAAGTAATGCAAGAAGGTACTTAGCTCGCTCCTCCCAGAACCACGGCAATCCATCAATAAAGCCTGTTGCGAGATATATTGTCGTTGGAATCGACTGTTCCTTCATAATGGGAAAGGCGTATTGATACACATCACGCCAACCGTCATCAAAGGTGACTGCACACATGGTGCTTAAAAAAGACTGCTCCCCCCGCACGGCAGCCGCGATTCTGGATAGAGGAACGACATTATAGTGCTGCTTAAGAAACTTCATATGCATACGGAACTCATCCGGTCTAACCGACATTCCGTTCGGAGAATAGTCGGGGACACCGACGCCTTTAGGAGTGACGCGGTGATACATTAGAATCAATGCGTGGTCGCGCATTGCTTCGCGCCGTCTTCTGTCGAGTAGTCCGCTGTATTGCAGGCCGCTGATGAGAAGCAGCTTTAGTGATCGTCGTAGATGCTCGTGCCATAACATAGATTAGCTATTCCTTTTTGGAGCAGCGCAACCTAAGAAAGTACACTCCCGCGTATCCATTAACCGTTAGGAACGCAATGACTTGCTGACAAACAAACGATTAGTGCACGTTTCTTGATGCCGGTCGCAGACTAGGATGCTAAATCGTAGATCATCACAGTTGGGGTTCGGAAAATACATTCTCTTCTGCCTATCAAGTAGTACGCACGCATGGCGAGATACTAGGGAGAGTAGTATCCATATTGGATGCCCATTAAATACTGCTTATCTTGATCAGCCCCGTGTTACCATACATACCTTTGCGGGTTCGTATTACTTACACTAATGAGTTGTCAGTCAACTGTTTGTTCATTTTCTGTGATTGTAGCATTAGTCGAAGACCAGCATGTCCACGACAGAAAAAGTGGCGTTTTAATGCCTTCTTCGCCCACCAATTTGGTGTAATGATGGGTGTCTTGGACCTCCATACGACTAATGGAATAGGATTTCGATTATGCGCCAGAGAAAACCATCGGGGTTAGGTTGATCGGAGCCAAACAACATCGAAGCAACTCTTGTGAGGTGATCGACTATTGACGACGTGCCGGAAATAGCCAGCGCCGGGTTTCATGCAACCATGGCCGAAAATCCGATACTGAGAACACCTCATATCTTAAGCCGGGATACCAAGGTATAGAAAAATGGAGCAACGTGACCCATCGTCCTGGGTGATGTGGTGGTAAATTGAGATTTTTAGGTGACTTGAAGAGCAACGAGAGTAGCGCGTCGATGTCTCCCCAGAGCCAACGGCTTTGTATACCCGTCCGATAGGAGCGTATAGGGGTTACTTCATTGCCCAGAGCGAGAGCGGCAGCCATTACAGGGAAGTCCATGCCAGCGTCGATGGCCAACTGCAAGGAACCCCAGAATCGTCCGTTAACCTCCATGATCTTGAGTTTGCGATCTCTTTCATCCAGCTTATATTCAACCATCGCAACCCCATGCCACTGTAGGTGATCGAGCAACTTCCTGGTATGTTCCCCCGCGATCGGGTCAACAGGCACTGATTCTCGAAGAACGCTTACGCCACCGGACGGAGGCTTTTCGCGGATGCGTTTGTGGCTGAAAAAAGCGATTGGTCGTCCATGCTCATAACATGCGAACACCCCGACGCCCGATCCAACGATTCGCTCCTGAAGGAGAAGCGGAAAGAATTCAGGAGCAAGCGAACCGAGCTCGCGTTCGAGTTCGGCATAGGAATTTGCATAGAACACGGAAGTAGAAATCCACCGTTCTCCACTACGCACTCTTGATCGGGTGGGCTTAACGACAACAGGGAAAGGAAAATCAACCGTGTCGATTTGCAGATCACCTGCATTGGTGATAAGCCTGCTGCGTGGGGCGGGGATATCGAGGTTAGCAGCTATCTCCAGAATGCGGTACTTGTCTGCCGCAAGTTCAAGAGTTTTGTGGGATGGTATGCACATCCTGCAGTTGAAGCGACCCTCTTCACTAGCCTGGCTCAATGCAAGGGTTGTGACATCGGTAACCGGAATGACCGCATCAAACCTTCCTGCCCTTGTTGCATCGTCGACTGCGTCGACAAAAGAGTCTGGATGTTGTACCGCGTCAGGTACGAGGATTCGTTTGCGGCAATACTTTGAGGACGATGCGAGTCCGGATTCCGTATGATGGGCAACACCAACGTAAAATCCTGCCCGACCGAGAGATCGCGTAATGGCCAATGCGGCCCGACTGTCTGCGTCGGTAACTAGTATTCGTTGCATGGCTATAGTCATGTCCTATATTTAAAAGATCCCCAAGGCGCGGCAAATGAACAATGGGGATGTTTTGGTGGCCGCTTCGTGTATGTTGTAGCGAGGAATAGTGAACGGATCATCGCGTGGTCTGACAAAACCACGTTTCGTTGTAAACCCGAGCCGATATCCGCTTGCCCGTGCAGCCTTGAGGGATCGTAAATCGAACTTGCCGCCGGGATAAGCGACCGCCGAAACGGGGCAGACGGAGTGCTTCTGGATCTGGTCGCGGGAGTCTTCAAACTCACGGATGACTGTGATGTCGTTCAAGCGCGTAAGATCGCGATGACTGCAAGTATGTGAACCAATTGAAATGCCGGACAATATCATTTCGTCTACCTGTTCCCAGTTCATGAATCGATCCTTGGATGGTGTTTCCGTGAAATCTCCTTGGGATCGGAGTTCGGTAGTTAATTCGTCTATAAGTCGGTCTATTTCCTCATATGACGCGTTATGAAAACGGGAAATAACACCGGTAACTACAGTACGTATGTCCGACGGCGACTGATCTGGGCTGGGTGACACATTGTACGCATCCAACGTAGAACTCCGAATGCCGTTACGGATAGCGTGATAAAGAAGCAATCCTAAATATTCTTGCCAAAAACACTTCGTAGAATCGATAAAGGATGTAGCCGTGAAAACAACTGCAGGAATCCCCCGTTCACGTAGCAGAGGCAGAGCATGTTCGTGGTTATCTATCCATCCATCGTCGAATGTTATTAGGCAAGCGCCTCTCGGGAAGGGGTGTCCTAACTCAATGCACTCTTGGAATTCCTCAAGTGTGAGTGGGTGAAAGTATCTGCGTAATACTTCAAGATGACGCGCGAATGTGTCGGGGGTCACTATGATGCCAGGATGTGAGAAGGTCTCACTAAACAGTGGCTCCGGCAGAACCCGGTGATACATGAGGACGACAGCCCGTCCGCGCAGCCTGACGCGCATCAAGATCCACAGCATCCCCGAACTATATAACAGGCGGGCAGCCAGTTGCTTTATTAGTAGTTTAAACATTTTTGGTATCGTGCTCAGAATTTCAGCATATTATATATGTATTTTATTTTCTGAGTGGTAACGAGCAACAAGCGCGGTGGCTTCGAACAAACGACAGGGAACTCCAGTGCCGGGTGCTATTTCTGCAGCCATTGCGTACTTAATTCTCGGATTGCCTTGATCCCATTAAGGGAAAATGGCATAAAAATCTTAGTTCCAAACTGGCCGCATTCGACAGGCCAGATATTCTGCCATTCCTCATGGCATCCAAGGAATACGTATCGCCGGAGACCCGCCTCGATTGCGAATCGAATTGTCTCCAGTGTTAAAAAAAGACCTGGAGACAGATGCCGCATACGCTCTTTGTATCCGATTTTGAGAATCCAAAGTGCTTCTGCGTACCGCACTGCTATATGCACTGCGACAGACTCATCTCCGAGTTTCAATAAGAATATATATAGTGCTTTGGATTCAGCCATTCGGCGGCAATATGTAATGAAGAAATCCTGGAGCATAGGATCATTGTTTAGACAGTGTCCTTTTGTACCTTTCCAGCCGGAGGCTTCTATTTCCATGGCTTCTGCAATCAGTGGTTTCACCTGGCTAACCGTTGGTAGAATGCATTCCATGCGGAACCCTCCGTTGTCGGCTGCTCTCCGTTTAATACGGCGGAAATCGCTGCGCCGGCTTTTACGCATGTGGTTCCACAGTGCTCCCCATTCCTGGTCCAAGTATAAAGTACAAGAATCAGCACCGGGACGTCGAACATGGACTCCATGTCGATCAACTTCTACCGATCGCTTCCCAATCAGTGGTGATGCGATAGGAATACGGCCCAGTTCGAGAGGACAGCCGAGTCGAATGAGCACACTGAGAGTTTGTCTCAGGGAAATCTCTGATTCGTACAAGAAGTCTGTCGGTTCGTATAATCGCGAACATCCAAGAATCTCGAGCCATTGGCAGTACCGTCGCTGGATTTTCGCAAGAGGAGCTATGGCGCTGATCCTATTGGCTTGTTTTAAGGCGACAACATGAACTTCCTCCGGGCGATAGAGAACCTCAGCGCAGGTAATAAACCACTCGTACTGCAGCAGAGGATTCGGGAAATGCAGTCCCAGCTCACGCCAAGCCGGTTCTATTGCACGAATATCTTCGAGAGTGGTCAGTATTTCCACTTTGGCCACTTGCTACCACCCCTGTTTGGTTGCAAATATTTGGCTTTGTGATAAGTGACGGTTCGCGCTGTAGCTTGGCGATGGAAATACCGATCTCGTACACGGGTGAGGGAATGATATATGCGACCCATACCTGTATCGTTGAAGATAGTTATGGAACGGTGCCAACGCAGCTCGTCGGTCCACTGGTTCTCCCACTGATAGGGCTCTCCTGGGAAGTCGAACTCGCGTATTCCTTGCTCGATCAGCATACGGATCAACCACGCTCTCGATACAGTGGCGACGCCGTTCCGCCGGAAGGCTTCGTGGAAACTGGTCTTTAAATAGTAGTAACGCCCGTGGGCGACCAGTCCAAAGTTGTAGGCAACCGGCTTGTTGTCGAGATCGAGAAACGTCAGGTGCAGCCGGCCAGCCTCTAGAGCGCCTTTGGCCATCTCCCCGTAGAATGCCTCTTGGTGAGGCACAGCGCTGATCGCGGTGCCGTGATTGTGTTTCCAGCTTGCCCGCTCCACACTGAGCAGATTTTCATAGTCGGATAAGAGTTCTTCGGGTGAATCAGTCCTGCGAAAACGTACCCGCCCTAGTGGTTGTAAGCCTTTTTCCATTCGACGAAGGTAGTTACGGAATTTGCTGCTGCGGGCATTGAGGTATGTATCGTAGCTTTCCGGCAGCGTAAGAAAGAAGGACGGCGGCTCCAGCCTGATATGATTCCGGCACTTTACGACGGACAAGGCGCCACTTAGGGCACGATCCAGATCCGAATCTTCCACGATACGGGTGAAACGCATGACATCCCAGCCAGCGGTACGGGTACCACATACCTCGAGCAACTCTGTAACAAAATCTTCGTTCAATTGCCGACAGAGCAGATCGCTGTGGGTGTTAGAGCATTCCGAAAGCGCTCGCAGACTGGAGAGAGGCAACCCGGCAAGGTACGATGTATCCTGAACCATTGGCAGTAGCGCACAAATGGACCCGTTGTGCCTGAAGACCACTAAGCTGGGCTCATCTGCAGGGTTCAGATGATTCACGAGCAGAGCCTTGGTCCACTCCAAAGATAGGGAAGGCTCATGAGGCCTCGCTCTGAAAAGCTGTTCCCAATCGGCCGCGAAGGGCGCCAGATCTAGAGGAGCTTTGACTAGTTCAATCTGCATCATTTCATCGGGCTGAGCGTGCGGTGCTGCCGTGCGGCGGCAGTCATGCGCATGAGCTTGAAACCTGCACGCCGCACGATATGCGGCATGAAAGAGAGCGCCCAAAGCGCGCGTTCCGAGTAGCCGGCGCGGGTGCAGGCTTGAAGATATCGTCGCGCACGGCGCGGATAATAGCGATTTTCGTGCGACCCACCTTGATCATAGGCCAGCAACGGCATGGCTACAGCGCGGCAGAGACGCGCAATCTGTTGTTCCGTGCGAGATGGGTCGATGGCCGTCGCTTTGGAACTGGATCGCGTGTGAGCGCGGAATACCCGCAGTAGATCCCGTTGCTTGTTAATCATTAGCCGGGCGAAATCGTGACTATGTGTTCCCGATATCTGTCCGGGGTGATAGCGCAACAGGTAAGTGGGTGCATCGATAAAGGCGGCGGTTGCCTCACGGCACAGACGCAAGGCGAACTCGAGGTCGTGAAACATACCGAATTTGGGTTCCTGTAGGCCTACTGATTCCAGCAGTGATCGACGGAATACCATGCTGTTGGTAAATACCAGGGTGTTAAAGAGGTATTGATCGTAGAGTGGGCCGAACCACGCACGCCGATTCAACCAATCAGAGTCGCTTCCAGCCAGAGCCTTGCGACCGTATTCTGTGTCGATCAAGGGTACACTTTCATTGAATATCTTTTCATAGGTGATACCGCCTCGGCTATAAGCGGAGGCGTGATAGTGGCGTAGGTGCCATTCGTCATAGTAACCGTCGTCGTCAAATCCTGAAAACTCTGTATAAACCATACCGACGTCCGGGTGCTGATCCAGTAAGCCACATTGCAAAGCAAGTTTAAATGGGCGGTAAATGTCATCCGAATCCAGGTAAGCGATGTATTCGCCCTTGGCAGCAAGCATTCCACGATTGCGGGCACTGGCGGGACCCTGATTCTTCGTGTAGATGTAGTTGATGCGATTTCTATAGGGTAGCAGGGCCCGAGTGGTGTTATCGGTGGAACCGTCATCCACCACTATTATCTCCAGGCTGCCCATCGATTGTGTCAACACGCTATCAATAGCGCCCACAACCATGTCGGCGCGATTGTAGGTCGGTATAACGACCGATACCTTCATTCGTGTCTCCAATGATGCAGCCAAGGCGCAAGTCTCAGTCTTCGTACTATCCAACGTATGCTGCGATAAGCGTGATCCCTCGTCAGCGCATTGAAGTACCCAATTCGTGATCGGAATACGCGGTATTGAGTGTTGACTCGTTGCGTATCGCAATAGCGCTCCTTGAAGGGTTCTGCGCCGATCGTAAAGTCCAACTTGGATCGATTGCTGTCCAGAGCGCAGTTCATGAGGTGACTCAGTATGAGTTTGCCCGGTGAGTGTGCTGCGTGATCGGGATCAAATGAGGGTTTGTACCAGGTTATTGTACCCGCGTGGTCAAATCCAAAATGAAATGCGATGGGTTGTTCGTCCAGTTCGGCGACGGATAGATGCAACCACCCGCGAGGTAGTAGCTGCGTGATCAACTCACTGTAAAAATGCCGATTCTGCGTTTCATGAAACAGGCTGGGGGTGCCCGTCGTCGACCATCGCCGAATATGCTGATCGAAGAAAACAGGTAGGAGTTGCTGCCCCTCAGAAACAGAATCAACCGTCCGTACGGTGAGATGACCTTGGCGGCTAAAATAGTTGCTGGCGCGCCTGAGACTGTACTTGCTTACCCGCTGTCGAACGTCTTCCTCACTTCCGTCAACCTGTAGCAAGAAACACGGCATATCGGTTCCCCTCAGCAGCAAAAGATCCTCATTGACTGAGAACGATTCGAGCAGCGCGACAGTAGGACTTGAGGCAGGGATATTTCTGAGATGCAGTTCCGACCAGGAGCGCTCATGATGAATCAAATGCCTGAGTACCTCTCGAAGCACCAACGGCCCATTGTCGCCAGTGATGAAATCAAGGTAGTCGGAGTGAGTATCGGCAACAAAACTCAAAAACGATGGGCGGCGCATGAGTGGTGCGAAGCCCAGCAGTGCATCATCCCGAAATACCGAAATCAGCAGTAGCTGACCGTCTTGTCCGAAGCTGTTCCACCAACCTTCAAACCATTCGTAAGTCTGAAAAACGGTCGTTGTGGATGAACCCTCCGCGAGTTGATTCCACTCTTCGGGAGTAAACGGAATATCGGGCAGCCGCCGCGATACGTGGGTGCGCAGCCCTGCTGACGCCTCGATGGAGTGACCGGATGGTCGCTCAGGCCTGGAGGGGTTTGAGGCAGCCACGGACTTGACGGATATGGTCGGAGGTTACATAGGGATGCGTGGGGAGGGTGATGATACGCGCGGCTACGTCGCGTGCAGCGGGCGTATCGTAGCTCCCCGGTGCCAGACGGCCCTGTAAATCCGGGATATCTGCCACGGCAGCCGGATAGGAGGGAGTGGCACCAATTCCTGCCGCATCTAGTGCATTCAGGAGGGAATCGCGTTGACGGGGAGTCTCCGCAAGGATCGGCAGCCGTAAGTAGACAGGTTCTGCGGTCTGTGGCGGTATCACTGGTTGGAGGTTGGGTAAATCGGCAAGTGCCTCTATAAGGGCGCGACCGTTTGCGCGCCGCGCCGCGGTAATAGCATCGAGGCGCTGGAAGAGCAGGTGAGCCATCGCACCCAGTACAGGACTAAGACCGCAAAGGGGATACTCGGTAGTGTAGGGAGTTTTTCCCAGTTCGAGGAAGGGAAGCTTTCGCACCATGCCATAACGGGTCGGATGTAGCAGCGCAGCATAAAACAGGAGCTTGGCTGCATAGCTGAGAGTCGTAACCTTGGAGGTCTGCGGAAGGCGTCCGACAGCTGCGGCCAGAGGTTCAGCGATCGCGGGGTGTTTCGTGACGAGGATGCCGCCTTGCAGGGAGGTGATGTTTTTACCCTTGTCGAGGCTGAACAGGCCGATGTCGCCAAAGGTGCCGACCCACCGCCCCGCCATGGTCGCACCAAGCGCCTGGGCCGCATCGTCAACCAGAAAGACATTCTGTTTCGCCGCAATGGCCTCGATGGCGGGCAGGTCATTGGGAATGCCGTAGAGGTTGGCAGTGACGATCGCCAGTACCCGCGAGAAATCGGTGCTTCGCAACTGTTCCAGGTCGTAACTGAGTGACACAGGATCGATATCGCAGACGCGCACCTTGAGTCCGGCTTTCTCTATTGATCCGGGAACCGAGTAGCAGGTGTAACCGGGTACCACGACCTCATTGCGTAGAGTTTCGCCACGAATTCGATGGAGTGTTCGGAGCAACAACGTCATGCCGGCCCGTCCCGAGGAGACAAACTCGCAGCCCGCAAGTTGCAGCGTCTGCCTCAGGGTCTGGCGAAACTGTGTCATCTCGTTCGTAGCGCCCGAGAGGCTGTACAACCAACGCCATAAGTCCGAGGCGCTGATCGGCGTGCCGGCGGGTGCGAGATAGCTCATCGGTTCTGCCCGTCTCCTAGGGAATACTCCGCGCGATCCATGGCCCGATCAGGGTGGTGACCCACAACGGGAGTCGTCGCCAGGTTGATATTGCCAGGCGATATTTAGGGTTATTCACGTTGAGTTGAGGTATGTGTCCGCCCTGCGGCATGTAATAGTACCAGTGCAGTGGCCGTGATTCGGCGTTCCATTTCCGTTTAAAGCTCTCACCGCCGGATTCGGTTGTGGAACGCCCCAGGTGAAAGCGTGAAAGGCCGCGTTCACAGGCGTCCTTGATCATCTCCCAATAGAGTACGTAACTGGCCTGCAAGTGCCGTGCCTCGGGGCGCGAGCCTAGCCAAAGACCCTCTACAACCTTGTTGAATTCACCATTGAATGCAACGGCAATTGGACGGTTTTCCTGTCTGCAAACGAATATGCGTGTGCGGTTGGGATAGTGGCTAATGATCTCCTGAAAATAACGTCGGTGATATATCGGGGTACCCATCGAGCGCCAGGCTTCGGAAATCACCTGATAGAATTCTCCCAACAACTCCGCCCCCCCCGCTTGTACGACTACGCCGTGTTTGTAGACGCGCCGTATGTTGGTGCGGTGTTTGCTGGCGAATCCCTTCCACACCGTCTCAGGATCGGCATCCAGATGCAGCGTCATACTGACCTTGTGTCGAGCGACCGGCAGATCCATCGCCAGCGTATGGGGTGAACGGACCTCCAGGTAGTCGGCTCGCACCCTTTGGCTGATGGCGATGGCCTCCTCAATCAGGCATCTCTCTGTTTCGGCGTCCACGGCGACAGCACCACCATAATTGACGAAGGGTAAAGAGCAGAGGATGCGGCCAAACAGCCGGCTGCGCAGCAACACCAGCGGCAGAACGCCTTGAGTAAGCTCGCCACGCTTCGCTATCAGGTAAAAGGTTTCGTGGCCAAAGTGGCTCTGGTTGATACTCTGCCAGCCATGGAGATGGTAGAAGGAGCCTCCCGGGTGCTCATCGAGAAAGGCATCCCATCGATCCGGGCGGGGATCGTCGAAGGTTTCGACGCGAACAGGCGTGGAATGAGGGTTGGATAACCCTTCCGTGGCAGACGTCATCTTGTCCATAGTGTGCGAGAGCATATTACCGCAGGATCCGTGCAAGTGTGCGAACCAACTCCTCTGATACGATTTTACGTCCATGCCGATTGAGGTGGCCACCGTCATCTGTATAAGCGGGGTTCAAGGCGGGTATTTCGGCTTCCGTAGCGGGTTGAATGCGGTGACATTTGTCACGGCCGGTTTCCACGTATGCGAGATCGAACAGGCTGGCGTGACTGTCGTACCGGACTCGCAGAACGTCGTTGAATATCGTGCGGACCCGGTTGTCAGCCATTGCCGAATCGCTGCGGCCCATGGCACGTGCCAGGACAGTCTTGAGCCCTCGTCGCCGAGCGGTCAGCGGCACGGTGCAATGCACCAATTTCAACCGTGGATAGGTATTCTCCAGATCATCGAATACCTGCAGGTAGCGATCGCTCAGGGCGCCGCTATCGCAAGTTACGGTCACATCCACGTAACAAAGCTTGAATATCGCGATCTGGACGTCTTGACCGATACCATCCCTGAGTAGCCGGGCGAAATGTTCGAACTTCGACGCGGGGTCCCTGTTGCGTCCGATCCGCGTGTGGCAAAAGATGGGGATTTCGCCAGGTCCCGGTCGATCGGTTTCGAAGATCTTGAGCGGGATACCCTGTACTTGGGCCAGATCCCGGAGGCCTTCCACAACATTGCCCCCCACCGACTGATGGGCGAAAAAGATCCGCGCCTTCGCGATCCGCTTCAGGTCGTCGCGCAGATCTTCCGTGGTAGGGGTTTTCTCGATTAGCTTTACTATATCCATTGCTCGGCCGATAAGCAGAAGACGGAAGCGTAACCTAATTTCAATTATACGAAAACATGATGAAAGTCATTCTTTATTTTGATAATATTCAACTTGAGCTTGAATCCCTGTCTTCTGTCTCCGGTGACGATCAAGGAATGCCGCACCCTCCGCATAACCGCAGGATCGAGCTCAATATTTACCAGGCAGCGCGAAAACCTTGTTTACCTCGATCCACGCAGCTGTGGTGCGGTTTCGCTCGCAGGTGATGAGCCATGGAGTATGTCTTCTGGATTGCGCTGCTGGCGGTAGTCTATTCCTACTTTGGATATCCGCTGATACTAATGGCTTTAGAGAGACTTGCGCCTCGGCCCATAGTTCGAGTTGCACCTGGTTTTACGCCTTCGGTCACGATCATCGTACCGGCCTACAATGAAGCCACCGTCATCGGCCGTAAGCTCGAAAACCTGCTCAACCTCGAATATCCCCTGGAACGGCTGCAGATCATCGTCGTTTCCGACGGTTCTACGGATGCCACAGACAGCGTGGTGGAAGCTGCCGCCAATGACGGGCGTTTGACCCTGATTCGGGTCGCTGAGCGCCGCGGTAAGGCTAATGCCTTGAATGTCGGGTTAACAGCGGCGACAGGTGAGATCGTTGTGTTTTCCGATTCGTCGATCATGCTTGATCCGAACGCCCTGCGCGCTATTGTCGTGCCATTTGGCGATCCGGCTGTGGGCTGTGTGAGCGGTGAAGATCACATACCAGAAGGGGGCGGAGAAGGGCTGTACGGGCGTTACGAACTGTTTCTCCGCAACCGGGAGTCAGCCATCGGCTCAATCGTTGGCGCCAGTGGGTCGTTCTATGCCCAGCGACGGGATTTGTGCCAACCCTTTGTGGATGGATTGGCACCCGATTTCTTATCGGTCCTTAATACGGTTGAGGCAGGCTACCGTGCGGTTACCGAGCCGGCGGCCTTCGGGATCATGTCCGCGGTAAGAAACCCCGGCGAAGAATTTAGTAGGAAAGTACGGACTTTGCTGCGCGGTATGACGACGTTGTGGGAAAAACGAATGCTCCTGAATCCGCTTCGCTATGGTCGATTCGCTTGGGTGCTGTTATCTCATAAAGTGATACGCTGGTTGGTTCCACTGTTTTTAGTGTTGCTGCTCCTTAGCGGTATGGCGCTCGCCAAGCATCCATTTTACCTTGTTATGCTGATGTTGCAGTGCCTGTTTTATGGTGTCGCCGTCCTGGCTTGGCGTCGTGTCTCGGGTCTGCAGGATCGGGTTCTAGGGAAAGTGCCGCTCTATTTCAGCGCCGCGAACCTCGCAGTGGCCGTTGCTTGGGCCAAGTTCCTCTTGGGGACGCGGCAGGAAATTTGGGAACCATCGCGGCGCAAATGATATGGTAGGGAAAACATATAAGGCGAACATGGATGAGGCATCTTGATCATTTCCCATTCTATCAACTCGGATTGATCACTAGGGCAGATCTCATTCATGGCCAAGATATCGAATCTGATTACTGTTCTCGATTTGCGGGATTCACCTTGGGTCGACGGTCCTGGCAGAACCGTTTTGGACTGCGCCGAGACTATGGATCCTACGCGTTGTCGCATCGTAATCGGTGTATTTGACGGTGGTAATGCCGATAGCACAGCGTACGAGCGAGAGGCGCATAAGCGCGGCCTGACGGTGGAGCGAATTCATGAGCGGCGATCTCTTGACCCGGGTGTCTTAAATCAAATAATGAGAGTCGCTCGAACTCACAAGGCAGACATCCTTCATACTCATGATTTCCGGTCCGACCTGTTCGGCTTTGCCGCAGCCCGAGCGTTACGGCTCCCGATGATATCGACCGTGCATGGGTGGATTGCCAATGACTTTAGGGGTCGTATAAGCACTGCTCTAGACAAAATCATCTTAAGATCAGCAGATCATGTCATTGCCGTTTCCGAGCAGACACGCACACAGCTTGGCACATGGGCAGCGAAGCAGCGATGTACCGTTATTCCCAACGCATTGCGTATAGAGCGCTATCACCCAAAACGGTCAGCGCGTGCATTCCGCACCGCCAATGGAATCAGCGAATCAGAATTGATAATCGCCAATATCGGTCGCCTCAGTCCGGAAAAGGGGCAGATGCCTTTCCTCAACGCAGCTCGCGATTTGCTGGAACGACATTGTGGGTTGCGGTTTGTATTGTTCGGGATTGGACCGGATTGGCCGAAGTTGGAGCAATTCGTAAACACCCACCGAATGCAAGAGCGGGTAATTTTCGCTGGTTATCGTTCGGACATGGTTGAGATCTACAACGAGTTGGACTTGGTGGTGCAGTCGTCGGTTACCGAGGGAATGCCAAACGTAGTGCTTGAGGCACTGCTCATGGAGGTGCCAGTGATCGCGACCGATGTTGGGGGTACCCGTGAGATAGTGAAAAACGGCGTGACTGGAACGCTTATTCCATCGGATGATCACTCAGTGTTGGTGAACGCATTGGAGGAATATCTTTCAGATCCTTCGACATTCAAGACAAAAGCGATCAGAGGCAGGAAAGACATTAAAGCTCGCTTCGATCACGCGCGGCGGCTCGAGCAACTTGGGGATGTGTATGATCAGGTACTGAACAGGCGCTCGAGGTTTGATCGATGCTTTTCTCGTGGCTGATTCTAGTCTTCATACTGGAATATACACGGCCTGATCACTTTCTGCCGTTTATCACCCAGCTCAAACTTTATTCAATACTACCGCTGGGATTGTTTTTCGTTACTCTGGTCTCGGCGACCCGTACACCAAATTCCGAGGTGCTCAAATCCACAACGGGTAAGCTACTGCTGGCGCTGTTATTGATTGCTAGTGTTTCAGCACTGTTTGCTATTAACAAGAATATGGCGTGGGATAAATGGCGGGCGCTGCTTGGTTATATCTTCCTCTTTTTTATGGTGGCAAAGCTGTGTGATGACCGCAAAAAGATAGCATGGTTGTTTCGTACCGTAGTAGGCATGCACCTATTGCTTATCTTCCAGAACCCAGCCCTTTTGACTGATCCCAACCTACGTAGCTACGTAGAAAATGTTACATTTCTGGGCGACGGTAACGACTTTTCCCTCTCGGTAGCTGTCGCACTGCCGATGTCTCTTTATCTGTTCCAATCCACAAAGTCGAAGGCAGGAAAGGTTTTCTACGTATTAGCGGCTATTGTGTTGCTAGGAGCTGTAATGGGTACCCAGTCGCGCGGAGCGGCTATAGCGATCATTGCGGTGGTTTTATACTTGTGGACTCTCTCGCCGCATAAAGGCAAAGGGATAGTAGTGATTGCGTCTGGTCTGTTGGTTGTTCTGGCAGTTGCGTCGGAGACATATATATCCCGTATGCAGACGATATCCCACTATCAGGAAGATGGTTCGGCTATGGGCCGGATCGAAGCCTGGAAGGGCGGGATCAAGATGGCGAATGAACGACCGCTGGTAGGAATGGGACCAGGATGTTTCTCGGTGGCATTCGGAAGTCGTTATGCACCACCAGGATGGCCGTGGTTGACCGCGCATTCGATGTATTTTTTGGCACTCGGAGAGTTGGGCTATCCGGGCTTGCTTCTGTTTCTCTGGTTGTTATGGACTTTGTTTCGCGGCAGCCAACGCATTATCAGGTCTATCCCTCGAGATACAGAACCTGAGCGGCTCGAATACCGGCGGCTGCTGATCGCTGTAACTGGTAGCATAATCGCATTCGCTGTAGGCGGCGCATTTCTCTCTGTGCTTTATTACCCCCACCTCTACGTTATCTGTGGGATCACGTTCGCGGTGTGGCGTATTTACGAACTGGATTGCGCCAAGGGTGAAGAGAGTATATCGACAAGAAAGGTGGAGAAATGCGGAAGCGTGAACGCTGTGCCGGATGAAATAAGTCGCCATGGGCGTTCACCATGATGAATAGCCTTTTCGCAGGTATAGTTGGAACGAAGAGGCATGTTGTGGAGAATGGTGCAGTATTGCTTGCATGAAGATTCTGTTTCTCAGCCAAATAGTACCGTACCCACCGCACGGCGGCGTGCTCCAAAGGGGATTCAATATCGTCCGTGAGATCGCACGCAATCACGAACTGCATCTGATGGCATTTTTACATCGGGATATCTTGCGGACCGATGTGGAAATCGAATACAGCCGGCAGGTGCTTGGAGGATTTTGTCATTCAGTTGAGTATTTTGATCTATGGCCGAAGCGCTCCCGACTTGATCGCTTGGCCGCCATCGGGGCGGGGCTGGCGCTGCCGGAGCCATTTAGCGTCATCGCCCACAGGTCACCCGAGTTTGCACGGCGAATTGGGGAAATGCGGAATGAACGCGACATAGACGTCATTCACTATGACACGATCGCGCTGGCGCGATTTCGCAGAGCGGCTCCTGACTTCGCATCTGTATTGACCCACCACAATATCGAGTCCCAACTGATGGCTCGCCGCGCAGCGGTGGAACGATGGCCGGCTTGTGCCTATCTGGGCATGCAGACTCGCAAACTCATCGCCTATGAAGCTGCGATGAGTCCATGTTTCGACGTCAACATCATGATGTCTGGGCTGGATGAGCAGGCACTCAGCAAGATAGCACCGGGTGTGGAAACTACGGTAGTACCTAATGGTGTTGACGTAGAGTATTTCACACCGCGAACAGAGTCTCCGGAAGCCGCCATGATATACACGGGCGGCATGAATATGTTCGCTAACCGCGATGCTGTAATGTATTTTGTCGATCGAATCTGGCCCTTAATCAAGCAAGCGCGTCCAGATGCACGTTTTGATATTGTAGGGCAGGATCCCCCACAGGAACTACTGGCCAAAGCCCGCAAAGACAGCGGACTGCATATACATGGTTATGTCGAGGATATACGGCCCCTCGTCGGAAAGGCAGCGGTCTACGTCGTACCGATACGGGTGGGAGGAGGTACTCGGCTTAAGGTTTTGGATGCGCTGGCACAGGGCAAGGCCATCGTTTCGACATCGGTGGGGTGTGAGGGAATCCGGATTACTGGAGGACACGACATTGAACTCGCGGATGACGCTGACGCATTTGCGGCTCGTGTAGTTGCGCTGCTCAACGATCCGCCGCGGCGTCAGGAGCTGGGTAATAATGCCCGTCATTTGGCGGAATCCTACTATGCGTGGGGACCGATCGTAAAGCGCCTGGAAACGGCGTATGAACACGCGATATCAAAACGCAAAGGACGCCGGGAGAAGGTGGAATGAACCCCGTTGCCAAGCGCCTTTATGACAGGCTGCCATCAGGGCTTCAGAATCTTATGGTAAGCGGTTTCGGTTGGTGGCTGGACCGCAACCGCTATAGCGGGCGATTTGTAGAGTATCAGGAGTTTCTGGAAGAGAGCCAGTGGTGGTCGCCGTCCGAGTTGAAGGATTGGCAGAACGAACGTCTGAGCGGTATCATCAAGCACGCCTACACTGAGGTTCCGTATTATCAGCGGCGCTTCGCCGAGCACGGCGTCAATCCGCAGGATATTCGAACCCAGGATGACCTACACAAACTGCCCGTACTGACGCGCAAGGAAATTGTCGACAACTTCGGCGATCTGGTTGCAAGGAACGTCAACCGGAATTCGCTGCAACTCGGGCACACAAGCGGCACTACGGGTTCACCCCTGGAAGTGCTGTACGATACCGACGCGACGGAGCTCACCTATGCCATGCTCGACCGCCAGTACCGGTGGGCGGGGATACACTTTGGGCATGGCGGGGATCGCGTTGCAGTGCTCCGCGGTAACGTGATAGTACCTCTGGAACAACACAAACCGCCGTTCTGGCGGTACAACCATTATCACAGTCAGCTTTTGCTCTCAGCATTCCACATGTCGGCAGTGAATTTACCGCATTACGTGGCGGAGATTCGCCGCTACCAACCGATGGCGCTGGATGGATATCCCTCGACTCTTTATGTTCTAGCGCGTTTTCTGTTGTCCGCTGGAGAGGAATTGCCGCTACGCGCTGTTATTTCCGCCTCAGAAACTCTCTACGATTTTCAACGTGATGCGATCGAATCCGCATTTCGATGTCAGGTGTTCGACTATCTCGCCGCTGCAGAACGGGTGGTATTCAGTGCGGAGTGCGACCGACATGAAGGGCATCACTTGTGCCAAGAGTACGGAATCACGGAGTTTCTCGACACCGACAATCGCCTGGTCCCTAATGGACAGTCAGGCAAGATGGTCTGTACGACGCTCCACAATCGGGGGATGCCATTGATTCGATATGTGACCAATGACGTTTCTGCGATGAAGATCCAGACTTGCTCGTGCGGACGCGGCCTACCCCTGATGGAAGATGTAACAACCAAGGCAGAGGACATCCTAGCGCTGTCTGACGGTCGAATGATCTCGCCTTCGGTGTTGACCCATCCGTTCAAGCCCATGCACACGGTTGAGGCAAGCCAGATCGTGCAGGACGACTACGATAGTATCGAAATCCGTGTAGTACCAGGCGTTGGATACAGCGAAGCGGATACGCAACACCTAGTAAGGGAGTTCCACCAACGTCTGGGCGACGAAGTGCATGTACGGGTCACGCAGGTCAAGGAGTTGGAGCGTTCGCGAAGCGGGAAATTCAAGTGGGTGATATCGCATGTTTCCGGAGGTGTGCAAGTACCGGATATGTGATGACGACAGGATACAATGTGATTTTCACAGAACAAACGCGATGCAGATCCAGGGTCGTAACCCATAACACAACCCCGGAGGGTTGATATCACGCCTCGACGTCTCGGAAAACGGTGCAAGTAGTTTAATGAGGAGCGGTACTTCAAATGTGCGGAATACTGGGAATCGTGGGTCGCGATAATCGAGGCATCGACCGCGAGGTGTTCCTACGCGCGCGCGATATTATGAATCATCGCGGTCCGGATGACGCCGGGTTTTATCATGATGAAAACGTTATGCTTGGACATCGCCGATTGAGCATCATTGATTTGGGGGGTGGTCATCAACCTATGGCAGCCGCCAATAACGATGTATGGATCGTCTTTAACGGTGAGATTTACAATTTCAGGGAATTACGCGCATCGCTGGTGAGCAAGGGCCATACATTTCGGACCTCATCGGACACGGAGGTAATTCTTCATCTTTATCTTGAGGAGGGGAGCAAGGGCTTTAAGCACCTCAATGGCATCTTTGCATTCGCGATTTGGGACAGGCGAACAGGGGAATTTCATCTCGTTCGAGACCAGATGGGAGTCAAGCCTCTCTACTACGCAGTGACTTCGCGGGGTTTGGTGTTTGCATCTGAGATAAAGTCTCTGTTGGCTACCGGTTTGGTGGAACCAGAACTCGCGGCGGATGCGCTTCCTGAATACCTGGTTTTCCGGGATGTGGCGGGCGAGCGCACTATGTTTCGTGGCATTCGGCGCCTGTTGCCGGGACATCGACTCTCAATGGTAGGCGGCGATCACCATACTCATCGATACTGGAATTTGCACACTGAGGATCAAGAAGCGTTTCAAGGAAATTTCGATTCGGCGGTGGATGCTCTGGATGGGTTGCTAAACGATGCTGTAAGAATGCAGATGGTTAGCGACGTGCCGCTTGGAACTTTTTGCAGCGGGGGAGTCGATTCAAGCCTCATTACGGCCCTCGCTACCCAGCACGCGTCGGAACCCATTAATACATTCTCCGTCGGTTTTGACGAAACGGATTTCGATGAAAGTCTTTACGCACGCAAAGTCGCAGCGCACTGCGGCACTGTCCATTATGAGATACGGTTGTCCAACCGCGATTTCGCCGACCAACTTGAAGAGTTGATCTGGCACAACGATGAGCCACTGCACTTCCCGAATTCAGTGCATATTCATGCAGTCAGTCAGTTGGCGCGCAAGCATGTGACTGTTGTGCTCACCGGGGAAGGGGCGGACGAACTATTCGGTGGCTACCCTCGTTACCAGATACCGGGTCTGCTCGCTCGCTGGCAACGTGTACCAGCACCCGCCCGCTCAGTTTTACGAACCGTGTCCCGATTACTGGGAGATCATCGTGTCGAGAAACTGGATCGTTTTAGTTTGTTGCCAGAAGGCTGGGATATTCTAATGAATTCCGCTTCATCGGACTCAGAACGCCTTCGGCTACCTGATTCATACATCACGCAGGCGATAACACCCTATCGTAGGGCGCTCCATGAGGCAACGGCGACCACCACTGATGCGGTCCGAAGATTGTCCCTTCTCGACCAGCAGACCTACCTGGTATCCATCCTCAATCGTCAGGACAAGATGAGTATGGCGACCAGTATCGAATCACGTGTGCCGTTCCTCGATCCAAGATTGGTATGCTTCGCCAATTCACTTCCTACGGCATACAAGCAGAGTCGGCTGGACAATAAGCGCGTCGTCAAGGCATTAGCCTTGCGGTATTTGCCTGCGGAGGTGATCAAGCGCCGAAAATCTGGTTTTGGCGTACCGCTGGCCGCATGGTTCCGAGCAGGGGATGGTTTGGATGCGTTATTGGTAGATACATTGGAAGATGATTTAGTGGTGGGGATATTTGGTGCAACGAATATGCGGGCTATGCATCACGAACATCGCCAGGGAAAGGCAGACCATTCCGATGCTCTATGGGCAGTATTGAATCTTGCACTTTGGCGTAAGGCGTTTGGTATAGACGGCGGTCTCAAAGCAGCAGCTTAGTGGTACGCCTCTTGTAGCCGTACGAGTTGATGATATCCCGTTGCACGGTTATCACAAGGCACCCCGGTGCACGGGTTCTCGAAAGGCGGTCCAGTAGCCCGGCGGCTAGCCTGCGATTGAATATTGTTACGACCCGTTTCGATTCCCGAAACATAAGTGAAACAGGGTCCTGCAGATTGAATACATAACTCAAGGAAAACGGAAGCATGACTGACAGGGTGATGAAAATCGCGATACTGGGTGGCGGTAAAATGGCAGGGCAGCATGCAGCAGCCATTACTACCTTGAGGAACATGCGACTGGTGGCAGTGGCAGATCCAGTAGTGCCCGAGGGCGAGTTAAAGACAAGATTTGGATCTGAAGTCACCATCTTTCGCGACGCGAAAACCCTCCTGAAGGAAGTTGCGCCCGACATTGTGCATGTGGTGACACCGCCAGGAACTCATGCCGAGCTTGCTCGACTCGCCCTTGAGCACAATGCCCACGTCTATGTGGAAAAGCCCTTTGCGTTAACCGAGGCAGAGGCTAGAGAAGTACTCGAACTGGCTGAAGCGAAAGGCCTCAAAGCTTGTGCCGCTCACCAAGTGCTGTTTCAGGATGCAGGACGCAAGTATCGCGAATACCTTCATCTAATCGGAGAGGTGGTTCACGTCGAGAGCTATTTTTCCTTCAAGCCCGTGCGGCGTAGAGCTGATGGCAGGGGAAGTATCACACCGGTCGAACAGCTAATCGATATTCTTCCCCATCCCGTCTATCTGATGCTTTCTGCTTTTGAAGGCGATGATACGCCACCTATGGCATTGCGCTCTGTCGATGTTTCTCCGGAAGGGGAGGTTCGCGCTATGGTAACCATAGCGAAGCGCACCGCTCTACTCGTTGTTACTTTGCGTGGACGTCCGATAGAGTCCTATTTGCGAATTGTCGGAACCAATGGATCCATAAACGCTGACTTCATCCTGGCCGGGGTGACCAAGCTGCCAGGACCTGGGGCTTCGGCACCTGCTGTAGTCCTGCGCCCCTTTAGCCAGGCACGGCAGGTGGCGTTCGGCTCCCTAGGTACATTGTTCAAAATGTTCTTTCGCCGTCACAAGAGCTACCCTGGATTGGCGGAGTTGCTGGAAGGTTTCTACTCAAGCATCAATGGACAAGGGGATGCACCGGTATCGGCCGCGAGCATCCTTCAGACGGTGAAGATCTGCGAACAGATTGGCGAACGGTTGCTGGAAGCCGAAAAGAAAGCGGAGACCGCTGCCGCAAAGTCACTTCAAACAATAGAAGCACATCTTGCATCGCCGCATCCGAATTACAAACCAGTACTGGTAACTGGCGGAACGGGTTTTCTTGGCAAGGAGGTGGTATCCGAGCTCAGGAGTCGCGGTTGGCCTATTAGAGTGCTTGCTCGCCGTCTGCCAGGTTCCGCGCAGCGGGTACCTGGCGTGGAGTATATCGAGGCCGATTTGGTGGATGACCTTCCCGAGAAAGCGTTCGACGGTATCGAGGCTGTGGTGCATCTTGCTGCCGAGACTGTCGGCGGCAAGGAGGCCCATGAACGCAATACCATTGAAGCAACCCGCAACGTACTCGACATCGCGGGTCGCCGAGGGGTGCAAAAAGTAATTGACATCAGCAGCATCGCGGTGCACAAGCCAAGCAGCGAGGTGGGCCATCCCTTGCGGGAAGACGATCCAGTGGATATGGATAATTTGGCGCGCGGTCCTTACGTCTGGGCCAAAGCGGAAGCAGAGCGGTTGGGACGCGAACTTGGCAGGAAACACGGTTTTGAGACTCGGACGGTACGCTTGGGGCCACTGGTGGATTTTCGCAGTTTTACCCCGCCTGGACGTTTAGGGCGTGAAGTGGGACCACTTTTCGTAGTGGCCGGTATGCCGGGAAGCGAATTGAGCGTGTGCGATGTGACCACGGCCGCACAAGTTGTTCGTTATCTGGTTGAGAGATTCGATGAGGCTCCGCCGGTAGTTAATCTCGTGGAGGCACCGCCCCCGCGGAGACGCGAGTTGGTAGATAGGTACAGAACTGTCCGACCGGATTTGCACTTTTTATGGCTGCCGTTTCCTATTATCAAGATGTTGGGATGGACACTAAGGCTGGCTTTGAGAGTGCTAAAATCTGACAAGTCCTCATTGGATCTCTATGCAGCATTTGCAAGTGAGCAATACGACACCACCTTGGCGGAGAGGGTTATTGGCAAATCGCGGGAAGATACTTACGAAGATGACGGTCCGGAGGAAGTGAAAAAACAGGAGAAAGCACCAGAACTGGTACCCGAATAGATGTCGTACCAGCTGAAGTCTGGTTGGCGAAATTGACGGAAAACAACTTACTTGTCTAGAACCTCATGAATGTTGTGTCAGAGGATGTGCCGGAGAGGCCTCTAAGAATCGCTTATTGCGAGGGGAACGTGGACGGCACCATAGGCGGATCATACTTCAGCCTTCTGTTTCTTGTCTCAAGGCTCGACCGCAAGCGTTTCATACCATTCGTGGTTTTTCACCGTGAACATGCGTTGATGGACAGGTTCGAAGAGGCCGGCATCGAAACTGAGATAATCCCACCTCCCGAACCGGTTACTTGGGGGCTGAAGCAAGCGGAAGGACTGGGCTCGAAATGGATGTTGCCTGTGGTACTTGCTAGGAAAGCGATTAATTTGTTCAGGACTTTCGTTTGGGATGCCTTGAAAATCGCCAGATGGTTACGCAATCGAAATGTGGATTTACTTCATCTAAACAATTCGGTAACTCGAAACCACAGTTGGATGCTTGCAGCCCGCCTTATTGGCATCCCCTGTATAACTCACGAGCGTGGTATCAATACTCATTATTCAAGACTGGCTCGCTATTTCGCACCACGACTGTCGAAGGTGATATGTATCTCGAAGGCTGTGCGGGACCATTTGATTACGCATGGTGTGAGCAAGAACAATCTGGTTGTTATTTACAACGGTATCGATTCTGATTTATATCAACCGTCAAGATCAGCGATTGAGCTAAAAAGCGAACTACGAATCGCGGAGAGTGCCCGAGTAATCGGCATGGTAGGTAATATACGCAGTTGGAAGGGACAGGATGTCGTGATAAAGGCGATAGGACATTTGAAGGCACGCTACCCAGAAATTATTTGTCTATTTGTCGGCGATGCGACCGAAGCAGACCGACCCTATCAGGAGTATCTTCAGCGGTTAGCGGTAGATCTAACAGTCGCAGAAAATTTGGTATTTACAGGCTATCAAAAGGAGGTGGCCGACTTCATAAGCATCATGGACGTGTTAGTTCACGCTTCCGTGGATCCTGAGCCGTTCGGTCGAGTTTTAATTGAGGCAATGGGCCAGGGAAAACCTGTGGTTGGCGCTGGTGCTGGCGCTGTGCCGGAGATACTGATTGCGCCCGAGTGTGGTTTGACCTACCCGCCAGGCGATGACGACGCATTGGCTGAAGCGATTGACCAATTGCTCACCAACAGGAGTGTGGCTATGGAAATGGGCGCAGCAAGTCGACGCAGAGTTATCGATGAATTCGGATTGGACAGAAATGTGAGTGAAACGCAGCGCATTTACACTGATATCCTAGAAGAACGTGTGGGCGTGGGCAGTTAAACGGTCATGGATAGATTTTATGGACCTATTGTGTTGTGCTCATCTGACAACCTGAGATCTCTCAGAGGCCGTGTCGCCTTATCTGAATTATCACTCGCACATTCAGAGAAGCGTATACGGCAATGCCGGAAAGAATCATTCCAAGCAAGCCGATAGTTGTCATGCCGTCGATTATCAGGCTAAGCCCATAAACCGCACTACCCATTACGGCAGATTTCCAGAGAGGGTCGGCGATAATGAGGATGATTTGTGTTATCGACACTCCAACATCCCGTTTAATAAAGTACATAAATCCTAACCACTGAACTGCCATCGACAACGTGACGCCTGCGGCGGCTCCTAATAGACCGTAATAAATAGTTGCGGGAATGATTAACGGTACAAGTATTGCGAGTCGTATCAGACCTACATAAAGAGGTATCTGAGGTCGTCCAATCCCTTCGAAGAGGTATCCGTCAATGCTGGCCAGCGCGCGAAACAGGCCAAAGATAACAAGTATCTGGAGTGGAATGACAGCATTGAGCCATTTTTCTCCGTATACAACATGGATGATAGATGCCGCCGTTACCAAAACGCCGACCGTCGCAGGCAGTGTTACCCGCAGTACTAGCTGTAAGGTGCGTAAATAGGCGCGATGAAGAGCAGCATGATCAGCCTGAAGACTACTATATGCAGGCATCATGATGCCCGAAACAAGCTTCGAAATACTTGCAGTGACTAGATTGGCAATGGTGAGTGCGAGCGTGTAGTAGCCTAATTGTTCTATGCCGAGAATTTTGCCAATAACCGCAGTATCGAAGGTCGATGCTACAAATATTATGGCTGAAGATGCAGTGATGAATTTACCGTAGGAGAGTAGCTCTCTCGCAATTCTCCAATCTATCGTGACTCGCGGAGTTCCTTGAACAAAATAGTAAGATAATGCTGTATGGACAGCTGTGGTGGCGAGTTGTCCGATGACAAGCGCCCAGACATTGCGGAGCAGAATTGCGGCAACGATGGTAATTATACTACCTAGTAAAGCGGATGACTGATTCAGGTAGGAGAGTCGCCGGAAGTCAAGTTCTTTCTGCCGTGCAATGGTATTGATGTTGAGGAGTCCGCCAATAATGAACAAGATCGACATCACTTGGATCATGCGTTCCAGCTCATCAGATTCGAAAAACCAAGCAGCGAGTGGAGCAATTGTAGCCAGCGAGATTGCCAGCAACACACCGCGCGCGAAAAGCAATGTGAACGCCGTGTCCCGCGCTTCTTCAAAGGAAGAACGCCTTTGAATCAGTGCTTGGCCAATTCCAGGGCGTGTGAACGTTTCCATGATCCGAATGACCATGCCGCACAAACCCATCAGCCCAAACATATCTGGCGTTAAAAGCCTGGCTAGAAATATCGATTTAACGACTGCAATTACAGTGACGACCATTTCTCCCAAACTGACCCATATTCCGGATCTGATTACGCGGGTTTTTACGGATCCGTCATCCGACAGAGCAAACCTTAATAATTTCTTGGCAGCACGTACTAGCACGGAGTAGTCCTATTGGTATTGATGTAGATGTAATCAGCCGAAGAATTCTCTCAGCACATGCGACTTCGACGTAGGGTGTATTCACACATCCTGCTATCGAGTGCATCTCTGGAACTGCAGGGGTCCCGAAAACCACATTCTGTGCTTCCTACGGACCCTAAGAGGCTGGGGTTCGTAAATGCGATCTGGATCGACGGGAGCAGGCAAGATCGCGCAAAAACTGCGATTGCGAAGTTATATCTATGATGCTTCACCCAGTATTTTTCTTGCATACTGCTTCCGCGTCCATGTACCTATTGTTTTAATCAATTTTCCGCGTGCTGCTGGAGACGAGAGTATGTGATTGGCATGTGGTACCACTACAACATTGTAAACATCGGCGTATTGCGAGAGCACTTCACGATTGGGCTCCTGGAACTTCTCGGTGAATTCGAATGTCCATCGATCTTGGCCACCGAATATCAACAATATCGGGTGCCGTTGACTTGCCATGTGTTGAAATGCGGGTAGAAACTTAGGGTTGACGTTGGAGGGTTTTTCGCGTGCGGGCTCGTGCTTGGGTAGAGGTTTAGGTCCGGTGATCTCGCGGAGATAGTGGTAGAGCATTTTGAAGATAATCCGGTAGTCACTTCGGAATGTTAAGAAACGAATCCAGGAATTAAACCTGCGTAGGTTACCAAAATACCGCTTCTCCAGACCTTTCAGTTCCGCGTCAGTGACGAAACGCCAATAGTCCTGTTCTCCACCTTCGAAGCTCACAGGCATGCCCAAGCTTACCAGTCCCTCGATACGGCGATCTTCGACTGCCGTAAGCAGCCCCGTTATGGCTCCACCGCAGAGGCCTGCAGCAATAATTCGGCTACAATGCAATCGGCTTTCGATCCAGTCAATTGCGGCTACAGTATCGTCCACATAACAACCGTCTTGGATAGCGTTGTAGATCTTCAGTACGCGCTGCTCGTGGATTTCGCCTCCGGAATCACCCAATCCCGAAAAATCGAATCTCAGTACACAGAACCCTTGATCTGTGAAGATCCTGCTTAGCGTGTGGTAGAGTTGATTTGGTCCAACACGCATCTTGATGCCGGGTGACAATAGAAGAACCACGGCGTCTTTTCGCGGTGCGATTGGTGATTCAAGGATACCCACTAGCTTTTCATTATGGCGATTCGCAATTATTACGGCTTCTCGCTTAATCATGTAAGCTCTTCCATCCATTCGATACTGGCGTTTTCAAGATTCGGAGCGGATCCGTAGAAGGTTTTGATCTCACGCCAGAATGGTTCTTCGACTACGGTGAGTGTCAGCCATTCCGGAGATTTTTGCGCCCATGCCTTGTATTCTTCTCTAACAGGTTGGCTGAGTGATTTACAGATTTGTACGACTAGTGCATGGCTTGGTACGTGTGAGTATCCCCTGGTGCCAACTACCAAAAAATTGTCCAAAGAATCGAAGAGTTTGGCGGTAAGATTATAGCCTTCTATATCTATCGGTTCCCCTTGTCGCATTTTGGCGATCAGTGCTTCACGAGGAGTGATGACTTTGCCATGAGCTGCCATCTGACCAGACAAATTGCTTCTGAGTAGCCCGTGAAGGTAACGCGATGTATCTAATACAGGTTCCCAGGTTAGAGATGTATTGACCTCCTCGATTCGATGAGCAAGGGCGATAGCCATCGTGCCGCCAAGACGTAGACCAAATGTCCCTTGGATGCCATCTCCGGAGGATTGATCGCATAGCTCGCGCCATCCTGCTTCTAAATCCATGAGATAGTCATCAAGACTTGCTTCTCCAAATTCACCATCACTGTCTCCCGTGCCACGCAAATCCATTCGGAGTACGGAATACCCGATCTGCGCCAACCGCCGCGCGAAGCTGACATATACTCGATGCGCCCAGAGCTTTTCTTCGAATAGTGGATGACAGAAGAGAAATCTACCTCTTACGTTGGTCTGGGGTCTATGAAGAACAGCAAAACGAGCTGTTCCGTCCACTTCAAAAAAATATGGGACCTCGTTGAAGCCACTAGCGGACATTGCCATAACTCAATAACTCTAGGCGATGCGCGCGCCAACAGTCCTCCAGCGGTAGTAAAGACCGGTTGAAGATCTCGAGTATGGTGTAAAACAATAGATCAATCAAATAGATAGCGTATCGACTTTTCATCGCCAAATGGTATCGGGTTGGGTATGTAGGAGAAGCATTTTAGCTACAAACGCCTGCTGTTACACTATGAATAACGTACGATGAGCTACCTAAGAGCGATGTTGAATTTCATTTTGACCTCGGATCAAACTCTTCGGGCAAGTAGTTTGTCAGCGCTTCATACCGTCCATATTCGAGGATATCGAGAATGACTTTGAGCGGCACAACAGGCCGGCCCTTGGTTGATACACTGCTGGTAAGATCGCTCGCAGCCATTGTCTTGCTGCTTCGTGGCGGAATGTTTGCCGTCCTCGGACGTCGATACGCAAGCATGTGTGATCTGTGCCGGGTTGTGCGGATTGCCCACAAAGGAGTTCTGCAAAATTTCGCGTACCGTGCCGTAATGCAAGCGGTAAACAAGATCAGGTTGACCGGCAACAACTTCCTGGTAGACGCGTACCTTGCGGAGCCAGCATCGAAAAAATGCGCGGATCTATATTCAATTAGTGGCACCGGCCCTCACGAGATATTTCGAGATCTCATAGTACTAAAGAGCCCAACGTCTGGCGAAAAGGGTGTAATCCTACTTAAATACGGGAGAACATTTGAGGCGATGTTCGCCATTTTCGATGTTGGGGCTCTTATGGAGCGTTATCAATTCGTTTTGGAGCCGTGCTGGGCGGGTTATTGTGACCCAGCGATTCTCATGTATTTTGCGCCGGGACACCCTGTGTTTATTCAGGTGTTCACCGACGAAGATTATCAATTTATCAAGGAGATTGGGCCTCCCTTCGTGCCTGTACGGCTTGGGCCGGCAGACTGGGTGGATACGGTTTTGTTTGCTCCTAAGGAAGCGACCACGAAACACTACGATTTGGTCATGGTAGCGAACTGGGCGCGCCATAAGCGACATGCGCTTCTGTTCCAGGCGTTAAGGAAGATAAAAGATCGGGAGATTCAGGTATTGTTGGTTGGGTTTCCGTGGGGCGGGAGAACGGCTGAAGATATACGCCGAGAAGCGCACAGGGGAAAACCCGCTAATATACACATAAAAATCGTGGAGCGAGTGCCCCAGAACGTTCTAGCTCGTTACCTCCAGGAGAGTCGGATTTTTGTGTTTCTATCTCGCAAGGAGGGCGATAACAAAGCGTTAGTAGAAGCTATGTTTGCCGATCTTCCGGCAATCGTCTTTGATAAGACTATTGGAGGAGCGCGTAGTCGAATAAATACGCATACGGGTTTGCTTTCTTCAGAGGATGATCTTCCCAATAAGATCGTCTACATGTTGGACCACTATCAGCAGTTCTCCGCTCGCGAATGGGCGGTCCGGAATACAGGTAGCGAAATGGCAACGAAAAAACTCAGTGACGTCATCAAAATTACGGTTACCGAGGCGGGGGGCAAATACTCGCACGCCATAGCTGAAAAGGTAAATGCGCCGAATCTTGCTTACAAAAACCAGGAAGAAAGAACAGTTTTTGAAGCTGATTATCAGTTGATACTAGCCAACAGGCGCGGTAAAGTGCAGAGTAACTCATTGATTTAGCGCCGCAATCAGTGTTATCGCATGGTGCGCATTCGTAAGAAATTGACTAGTCGTGACCGCATTCACGGTAACGTAGATTCCTTTTTTACTAACATCATCCCTGCAAATGAGCATCCGTCTGGCAAGGGATCCATATCTGACGATACCCATATTGCTGGGAATATGATCAAGTATCTCCTTGTTCAAGAAGCCCATTGACAACGCGATATCAAGTACGTGTAGGAAATACCAAGCTAAGCCGGTATGCCGCCAATTGGCGCGGAATTATATGAGGATATTGTGATGATTGATCGCGGTTTTTTCCGATTTATGACTGGTCTGGTGGTGGCGACCGTATTCGCTTGGACGCTGCCAGCATTTTCTGCGAATTACCCGTTGGAACTCGTGTCACCACGCGCTGCCGGAACTGCGCCTGCAGTTGGTAATGCATCGATCAGCCAAACCCATAGAGTATTTAAAGCTTATCCAGGTTTGGAGTACAACATCCGCGCGGTGGTCGTCGGTGGTGCGTACCCGTACCAATTTGCCCTTACGAATGCGCCGTCAGGAATGACAATTGATGAGAATACTGGCCTCATAGTATGGGAGAATCCGCAACAAAATGCGTCGCCAACGTTAATTGTTACAGACTCAGAGGGTGCGAGTGCATCGTCAACATGGACAATCGACGTAACCAGCTCAGGTTTCAAGTTTGTTGATGCGATTCGAGGCGGTTCGTATCCAGCGGGTACGGGGACAATAGATAATCCCTGGCGTAATCTTAGTGACCTTATCAACGCATCCAGCGCAACCGCTGGCGACATCGTTTACTTTCGTACCGGCGTATATAACGCAGAAGGTATCCCACGCGGAAGTGTCGGTAGTGCATGGGAGAGGATTGAGTTCTCAACGCATCGTAATAAACCCGTCGCTTGGATAGCGTATCCTGGCGAGGCGCCAGTTATTGATTTTGGCTTCCGTTCAGGAATTGATCCAGGGGTGTTAATCAGATTTGCTGGTCCTAATATCTATGTTGATGGATTCGAGGCCAGAAATACCAGAGTAATCGGATTTCAGCTTTCTGACGGGGAAGGTAGTAATTACGCAGTATTTCGACAATTGAAAATGCATGATCTAAACATGGTCCGGGCGAACCTTGAGGGTACCAATGCATCTTTAATTATGACGACTTCAGCGTATTCTAATTCTAATACAGGTGGCAACGCGAGTACGTGGTCTCAATACCCGGCAATCCAGGATTGTGAGTTCTATAATGCGCCAGTTGATTTGGCCATCAAGACTTACTCACTGTGGAAGTCCCTGATAGAAGACAACGTTTTTCACGATCTAAACTATGGGATCGAGATCAAGGCGGATATGCCACAATTTACGTACCGAGGGAACACACATTATGGATCGCCCGGTAGAGCCATAGGTGGAAATATGCACTCCTTTACGACTCATGGAGAGATACTTTTTAATTTAGTTAATGAACCGTCTGGCCAATTTGCCTTGGATGTAAACCAAGATAGTCAGGCAAAGAGAATTGACATATATAGGAATACATTTATTGGGCGAGTCCGGGTGCGCAGTGTCGATTCCAGTGATGGCCCATTCCGTTTATATAACAACGTAGTAGTTAATAACGATTCTGGTACCGGCTCGGCTCCACATATCTATCTGGAAGAGATTTCGGATCCGTCACGCATTATTGTTTCTAACAATATTACGGGGTATCCCGGTGACAACATTGTTGATTCATCTGGCGCACTAACATCCGCATATAGCGAATACGTAACGACACATGGGAGCGAAATGCGAACGGGAGGTGGACTAATTACGGCAGCGCCGAGTCACCCAGGTAATGTATCTGTCGAACCTCAATAGGTTGAAGCGGGGCGGTATGCTGGAAAACGGGGGTCATCGATACTATTGTTCTGGCAGTGAGCTTTTTTGCAACGTGCTGCTGATCGGAGAAAAATGCCGATACTAGATGGCTTTGTTCGTGTGTGCGGACTGACGATTCGCCGTAAACATATGGCATCTGCGGCAAGGATAATAGCACAAACTTGCGAGTGGTATTTATCGTGTCACTGGAACCAACAGTATTGGGACATGAGCAAGAATGGCGAGTTGCTGCCCCTTGAGCACTTGAAGTCATGCACAGAGACAGGAAATGGTGTAACTATCTTCGATATTGGAGCAAATAGAGGTGATTACGCGAGATTAGCAAGCACAGTTTTACCGAACAGCATAGTGCACTGTTTTGAGATTATACCAGATACAAGACTAACTTTGAGAAAGATGCTCTCAGGTATGTCGAACGTAATAATTAGTGACTATGGGTTATCCAATAAAAGTGGCTCTCTCGATGTGGTGTGCGAGAGCGAAAATGACGAACGTGCGCATGTGAAGTCACGATATGATACGGAAGGTGGATATTTAAGTTCTGTAAGAGTGACGACGGGTGATAGCTATGTTGGAGAAAGAGGTATAGAGCGTATAGATCTATTAAAGATTGATACGGAAGGCCACGATATGATGGTTCTGGAAGGCTTTAGAGATTCGTTGAATAAGGGCGTGATAAGGATAGTTCAATTTGAGTACGGTTACACTTGGATAAGAAGCAGAAAACTACTAAAGGATGCTTACGAACTGCTAGAGTCTTCAAAGTATAAAGTGGGGCGCCTGTATCCAGATGGCGTGATGTTTAAAAAATATAATTGGGTGAAAGACGAACATTATAGAATGGGAAATTATGTGGCAGTGCACGAGCGCTCGGAAGATATATTTAACTTGTTAAAACTTAGGAACCTCTGATTAAGTTTGGTTAGAAGAGTGTATTGTCAGAAGACACAAGTTCAAGGTGGGAAGCGCAGATAATAGCTGGCTATTGCAAAGGAACGTCTGAATAAGTTATGCAAACCAGCACGGCCGATTCAATATGTTTGTGTTTTTCATCATAAGGAGCGTTTGCAGGCAGTATTCGGCTCAACATGGGCCGTTTTCTAGCCGTTTTGTGCGCCGTTGCGGTTTATCAGGCGCACCAATCCTATGTCGGGCATCGCAATCGTCGCCGCGCCAGGTACAGATTGGTCAATGCACTCAGTACAAACAAGGCAT
>QQUJ01000014.1 GCA_008501635.1 Pseudomonadota bacterium | reverse complement strand
ATGCCTTGTTTGTACTGAGTGCATTGACCAATCTGTACCTGGCGCGGCGACGATTGCGATGCCCGACATAGGATTGGTGCGCCTGATAAACCGCAACGGCGCACAAAACGGCTAGAAAACGGCCCATGTTGAGCCGAATACTGCCTGCAAACGCTCCTTATGATGAAAAACACAAACATATTGAATCGGCCGTGCTGGTTTGCATCACTTATTCAGACGTTCCCTAAATCACGGAAGTTACAGAATGGTGAAGTCGCTTACCTCCACGGCAATCTCGGTTATCAGCCGCGCGATAGGCCGGTATTCGTCCATAGGGTAAATGGCGAAGACCTCCACCGGTTGCATTCCCTCTGGAGTACCGAATACCTTTAGATGGCCCGCATCGATGTCCTGTCGATAGCAGAACGTGGGTAGCAGCGTGAATCCCAAGCCAGCATTGACCAGAATAGCGACGCCGCTCATCGAGTTGCACACGATGGTCCGACCACAGCGTACCTTGTTCTCTGTCATCCAAGCCTGGATATTGGCACTATGGTATGAGTTGCGATTGAGCGTGATGAAGGGCCAATATTCAAAAAGGGCAGGCCCGACGTCGTTCTCCGCGATGCCAAGAGAAGAGCTTGCCATCCATTCGATCTGCAGCGAACCCAGTGATTCTGAAGCATAATTAGGTCCGGGGGATTGACCCAAACTGAAAATCACATCGAGCGTACCATTGTGCAATTTTTCGGTCAGCTCTAGTGAGAGGGCCACCTCAAGTTCCAGCGTTACGCGCGGGTAGCGCTCCTGGAGCATACGGATGAAACGGGGCAACCATGTTGTCGCTACGGCCTCCACAACACCCAACCGTATGAATCCGCTCAATGCGTCCGATGAGGTAAATCGTTGCTGCATCTCAGCGACCAGCTCGATAAGCTGCTGGACATAAGGCACAATCTCTTTTCCCTTCGGTGTCAGGCGCACTGTTCGTCCTGATCGATCGAATAGTTTCGCTCCTAGAGATTGCTCTAGCTCCTGTATGCGCATTGAAACCGTGGACTGAGTTGTGAAAACCCTCTCGGCCGCTGCACTGAAACTCCCAAGTCGTTCGATCCAGTAAAACGTTTCAAGCTGCTTAATGTTCATATATTTAAGCCTCAATTGGCCGACGGAATTCGGTACCACATTGCCGCTTGACCAAATCTGTCACCGCGGTGCGAGCGAGAGGTTCGCGGAACGGTACCGCTGCATTGCTTATCACTGCTTTTAATAGCGTGTCCTGCATAATGGCTTGGTACGAGTACCAAGCGCCGTACGCGTGACAAGGCCGAAATGATTTCGGCAGTGCGTAACCATCTGCACCGCAGATTGAAGCAACCACACATAATCCAAAACCTGTTTCCCGAAAAACATGTTCGTTATGCTGCCTGAAAAATTACGCACTATTTGCCGGCCAACTCAGTAGGACCATGCCTCATTTCAGTAAACTGAGGAATTGGCGTCAGCTGATCGAAGTTGTTGTAGATGAAATTCTATAGCGTGATCTCCATAGGTTCTTCTGGTCACTCAGTATCAGCGCCAATTCCAAACTTCCTTGTCATCGATTCTCATGGCTGTTTGATGGCTCGACTAGCGAAATTACTGGCAAGGGTATCCGCTGAAATAACATGAGAGATTTCGCGAGTAGAACTCGCCCAAGGATGTAGTGCGAGATACAACGAGTGGCAAAATAGCGTCACTGCTGGGGAGAAGACGCGACGGTTGCGGAAAATTATCCTCCCAAGTGCGCACACCGGAAATCGTCCGCAGATTCGTCGCATGAACGCTCCTAACCTATCGCCAATGAGGTAGTTACGACAGTTACAGATTGAGCACAGGTTTTAAACGATGCCCATCTAAGAATCAAGTTTTCGAATTCTAGAGGATCAATAAATATCGTTTTTCTAAATATAGCTGTAGCCCTATAGTGCTAGCAACAGGTGACGGGAACACGATACTACACTCACCTTAAACACAAGGCGGAGAACGCCGATCTGAGCCCCAATTAATTGATTCTACAAGAACTAAGCGCAGCTAAACGCGGTGAGAGGGAGTGGGGCTAGAGTGTAAACGTAATTGTTAGGAGCAGGGTCATTGAGTCAAGAAGTGCTCCCGAATGAATCATTATCCGATACTTTACAGCTACAGCTTAATGCTATCGTGCTGGAAGCGGAGGGTATTGCCAGCTTTGAATTCAGGCACCCAGGCAATGAAGAGCTTCCCAGATTCACTGCTGGTGCCCACATAGATGTGCACGTAGATGCAGGTTTGGTGCGGCAGTATTCTCTCTGCAACAATCCCAACGAACGCCATCGCTATGTTATCGCCGTTCAGCGGGAAGCGACAGGCCATGGCGGGTCTCGCGCAATGCACGATAACCTCCGGGTGGGTGATCTCATTCGTGTCAGCACGCCGCGTAACTTCTTCCCCCTCGCTTCTGCGGCCCGTCGACACCTTCTGATCGCAGGCGGCATCGGCATTACTCCCATGATGGCGATGGTTGAGGAGCTAGAAGACCGTGGTGAAGAGTTTCTACTGCACTTTTGCACGCGAAGCAGTAGCAGAACGCCTTTTCTGGATCGACTGGCGCCTTTGGTGCGTGCCGGCAAGGCAAAACTGCATTACGACAGTGGTAATCCGCTTCGGGGGCTGGACTTGGCTGCGACTCTGAAGGATACGAAAGCCGACACTCACTTGTACTATTGTGGTCCGCCAGGATTTATGGAGGCCGCCGCCGCCGCAGCAGCACACTGGCCTAAAGGAACGGTTCACTTCGAGCACTTTTCTGCGCCTGTTTCGACCGATGCGAAGGGTAACCGCGCGTTCAAGGTCCGACTCGTTCGCAGCAAGCTTGAGCTCGAGATTCCACCAAACAAGTCTATAGTCGAAGTGCTGCGCGAGCACGATGTCTTTATAGAGACATCGTGTGAGCAAGGTTATTGCGGAACCTGTCTCACCCGTTACGTAGAGGGGCAACCCGAACATCGTGATTCGGTATTGAGTGAGGATGATCGAAAAGATTTTGTCCTCGTTTGTTGCGCCCGATCGAAAAGCCTTGAATTGGTGCTAGATCTTTAGCTCGATTCTGCGTCAAGAAAAATTTAGCCGTGATTTATGGGGTATGAGGGAAACAAAAGATCCCGATTGAAAGGAGATCGACCTATGCAATCTTACAACTACCTTAAGGACTGTTGGTATGTCGCCGGACTTTCCCGTGAATTCCAAACCGGTGCACTTGTCGGCCAGCAGGTAGCCGGAAGGCCGATAGTAATCTGGCGCACCACAAAGGGTGAAGTTGTTGCTTTCGATGACCGCTGCTGCCACAAGAGATTTCCACTGTCGGAGAGCAAGCTTCTTGACAACGGTTTGCTGGAGTGCGCGTACCACGGTTTATGTTATAACGACGAAGGTCGGTGTGTGAAAATTCCCGCCCAACCAGATAGCAAAATTCCTGAGCAAGCTCGGCTCAAACCAATTCCTGCTATAGAGCAGGATGGGTTGGTTTGGATTTGGACAGGCAACCCCGCAAGGTCTTCCAGTTTCCGGCCACCCCGAACACCAGAAATCAGCGATCCTGCGTGGAGTTCGGTGGATTCTGGACCAATGCACATTCCGGCAAACTACCTTTTGGTAATTGAGAATCTACTGGATATTACTCATTTCTATCCGCTTCATGACGGCAATATTGGCGACTATGCAAACAGTCTTCTACCTATTGAGCTGGAGGAGGGAGAAATTGAGGGGTATCGCTATGTTAAGACGCTCCGTCGGGCGACACACTACCAACAACCACCTTACTTCGTTGACTGGTTCCATTACGACGTGGTTGATCGCGAACATACGCATTGCATGCTGAGTCCCGGCTTGACGCGAGTAGAGCTTCGTGTGGCTCCGACGGGTAAACTCGATACCGGCATTGATCGAGGCTATGTGCTGTACCACAGTCACACCCCGATCGATGATAATCGCAATGTGTGGCGCTGGTGCGTTAGCTCCCCAGCGGAGCACATGTCGCTAGGAGATCCGGACAAGTCGACGGTCGATCGCATTGCTGAAATGTTTCCTGATGTCGTAAATCAAGACCGCTGGGCTCTAGAGCGGCAACAGAAGATGCTCGAATATCCAGATGATGGTTATTCTGAGTTGTTTTTGCAATCGGACAAGGCTGTTCAACGTGCGCGCCAAGTAATCGGCCAAATGCGACGTGAGGAGATTCAGTACGCCGCGAAACAGAGAGAAGGCGCCGCTCAGGAGGCAAGCTGAGATGGCAAAATCCGTATTAGGACTCAGCCTAAACTATTGATGAACTCGTGGCGTTGTAGTTTATGGATTGGCAATTGACCAACAGACAGCAGTGAGGGCTACACAACATGTCGGATCGTTCACCACTAGAAGGTTTGAAGGTACTTGAATTGGGGCAGATCGCCGCTGGTCCGTTTACCGGATCTCTACTTGCTGATTTAGGTGCAGACGTTGTGAAGGTAGAACGGCCAGACGGTGGCGATGGCATGCGTAACTGGCCGCCCCTGACCGGCAAAGGCAAACAAGTGTTCAGCGAAAATTTTGCCTCATTAAACCGGAATAAGCGCAGCATTACCGCTGATCTCAAGGATTCAGACGATATAGCCCGCCTACGCCGCCTGTGTTCTCACGCTGATGTGCTGATCGAAAACTTCCGCGCAGGAGTGCTTACCCGGCTAGGGCTGGGCTATGAAGAATTAAGCAAAGAGAATCCGGGACTTGTCTACTGTTCCATTTCAGGGTACGGACAGACGGGGCCATATGCTTCGAAGGGCGCGTTCGACGTCACTATTCAAGCCATTAGTGGTCTCATGAGCGTGACCGGTGAAGAAGGAGGGGCACCGGTAAAATGTGGAGTGCCAGTCGGTGACTATTGTGCCGGACTCTATTCGGCGTATACGATCATGGCTGCCCTTACGCGGCGTCGGGAAACGGGTAAAGGTGGGTATATTGACTGCTCACTCATGGCCAGCCTTATTGGCGTTTCGACGTTGCAGACAAGCGAGTATTTCGGAACCGGAAATGCTCCACGCAGACTTGGTTCTGCGCATCCGCGCAATGCTCCTTACCAGGCATACAAGGCCAGCGATGACTATTTCGTTATTGCGGCAGGCAACGACAAACTTTGGCGCTCGGTTTGCGAGGCGGTCGCAAGACCGGATCTTGCGGAAGATCCTCGTTTTCTCACACAACAGCTTCGTGCCCATAACCAGACAGCGCTGCTGGAAATTCTACAACCTCTGTTTGTTGTGCGGACGGCAGCGGAATGGTTGGAGGAAATGGACGGCCGAGGGATCCCTTGCGCGCCAATTAACAGCTATCCAGAGGTTGTCGACGACCCTCAGGTACAAGCGTTGGGTTTAGTACTACCGTTGACCCTTCCCAATGGTGTTCAAACCCGTACGACTGCCTATCCAATTACTCTTTCCGACTACAAATTTAAGATCTTTTTGCCTCCACCGGAGCTTGGCGCACACACGGAAGAGGTGTGGCAGGAATGGGTCGGCGACTCGATAGATCGACCTGTCAGTGGGTCGATACCGTAAACGATCATCACCGGTCTCTGCATGCTTTTTGTAGGGATTTTACGCGAGGTTTGCTCTGTACCCGCAGGAAGGGTGGTGGGTGTGACCAACCTCAAAAGTGAATGCGGATATCAATATATTCGATGTTACAGGTTCAATTAGTATCATTAGCGCTGATGCGCTACACCAAAGTAGACTCTCTGTATATACGAGACAACATGTAGGGTGAGGAGGATTTCCGATGACAGAACGCACGATGCAAATTATCGATCCGGTCACAGGCGACCGCGTGGAGGTTTCGGGAACGAGTGAACAAATCGAGGCCCTGAAAGCACTTTCCGATCTGGTCGAACACGGTGATGTCAATAACGTCCCAGATGCTACGCAGCGGGCCCTTGATTCAGGCTTAGAGCCACTTGCGATTCTAGTGAATGGCCTTCAGGCGGGACTTGCCGTGGTCGGCGAGCGATTCAAGCGCGGGACCGCTTTCATCCCCGAAGTTTTGGTTACTGCACGCGCCATGAATGCAGGATTCGCCGTTTTGAAACCGCTCATTTCACCAGGCAGCTCAAAGCCGCGAGGCACTATCGTGCTCGGGACCGTGAAGGGCGATCTTCACGACATCGGCAAGGGAATAGTGGCCACGATGTTCGAGGGCGCGGGATTCGAGGTACATGACTTGGGTGTTAACGTAACACCCGAAATGTTCATCGAGAAAGTCGTGGCTGTAAATGCGGATATCGTGGGGATGTCCGCGCTGCTCAGTACGACCATGATGATGCACAAGACTACGATCGAGGCGCTGCGGGAAGCAGGCCTTCGAGACAAAGTCAAAGTGATTTGTGGAGGCGCTCCGGTAACCGCAAAGTTCGCGCAGGAAATCGGTTCCGATGGGTGGGCACCTGAAGCGATGAGCGCGGTGGATGTTGGTAAGACGCTGTTGAGCCCTTCCTGGGATGGAGAATTTGTCCATGGTGGTACGTTGAAGCCAAAGGCCGCGACGCATTCGGCAACTGTGTAGTCGCCGCCCTATTGACGGCTTCACTTGCAATCTGGGAGAAATCCACATGAGAAAGAATGATATGACCTCAATGGAACGCATCATGGCGGTATTACGCCGTGAGCTTCCTGACCGGGTACCGTTGGTACTCCAATCGCGTGAGTTCGGATTGAAGTACTATGGCGCCAAATTCGAAGAAGCCTATCGAGATCCGGATCTTTACGTGCAGTCTCAGCTGAAGGTCATAGAGGACTTCGAGCTCGATGCCGCTTGGGACATTTGGTGCACTCCCGCTGTCGACGAGGCGCTTGGGGCTAAGATGGTGATTCCGGAAGACGATCCCCCCTGGATTGAAGAACCCTGCGTTCAGTCGCCTGATGATCTCAACAAGCTCAAAACAGTCGATCCATGGAAGGATGGCCGTATGCCTTACCTGTTGGACGTCGTAGCAAAGCTCAAAAAGGCAGTAGGACCGGATATGCCTGTGATCGCTTGGGCATCACCTCCGTTTCGCACTGCTTGTCTGATCCGGGGAAACACCGAACTCTACATGGATATGATCGATAATCCGTCTTTCGTCAAGGATCTACTCGAGATCACAACCGAGAATTGCACAGCCTATGGTAAGGCGCTTGTCGAAGCGGGTGCCGACATAGTCTGCACGTCGAATCCGGTGGCGAATATGGATTGCATTTCGCTCGATCATTTTAAGGAATTCGCTCATCCATACACCAAACGTTTTTTCGGAGATATCAAGAAAGCAGGTGCCAAAGCGATCAATTTCCACACCTGCGGACGCTGGGATGATCGTTTCGATCTCTGCTGTGAGAATGCCGATATTCTACATGTTGATCGTGTCGAGATAGGCGAATTTAAGAAAAAGTATGGTGACCGAATTGTACCGCAGGGAAATGTGAAAGCCGTAGCGACGCTTTATCAAGGCACCCCCGAGGAAGTTCGTAATGAGGCTATAGCGTGCATTAGGGATGCGGCTCCGGGCGGGGGCTATATTTTTGGCGCTGATTGTGCCGTAGCGCGCGACACTCCACCCCAGCACGTGCGTATTTTGACGGACACTATCAAGGAAGTGGGTATCTACCCCGAATTGGGGTGATTTAGGGCTGAACAGGATGTGCCAATTTGCGGTGAATGGGGCTTGAAGGTAGTTGGATTAGGAGTTGTGAACTCAGATCTAGCGACTAGGTTACCGCTACTGGAATTTCGGGGTGGTGACTTTGAGGCAGCGTCAGTATACCCGCAGCCGGTTACGATGCTTCGTATTCAGGGATACAAAGGACCCAATCGTGCACCCCGTGCCGTTGTCGAGGCAGCAGAGCGAATGGCGGCGCGAGCACGCGCGCTGGCTGCCCCTGCTCTTCAGTATCGAATGGTGCCCCTGCCTCGTATTGGTGAATGTAAAGTGAACGATGAACAAATCCTCATTTCGCCGGGTGCTGAAGCCGAAAAGGTGTTGTCGAGCAGTGTCGCGCTGCTGCCAGTGCTTTTGACGATGGGGCCTCAGTTCGACGAAGAGACCGACCGGCTGAGGTCGCGCGGTGAGATGGTTGAGGCGCTCTTTTTTGAAACTGCCGGTTGGATGAGTTTAGAGGGGACGACTAAAAGTTTCACGACTTGGATTAGAGAGCGCATCAGGGTTCAGGGTTACACTCTGACACGGCGTCTTGCGCCTGGTTACGGAACTTGGCCTCTTTCTGGTCAACGCGACCTGTTCGGATTATTTGGAACTGCGGCACTCCCGGTACGCCTTTCGGACAGTTTCCTGATGACGCCCAAGATGTCCCGCTCGGGACTGTTCGGATTGATGCAAATATCCAGGTGAGACCTGCGTGCAGGAACACGCACACCTATGAGACACGGAGTTAAGAGGGGACGGTAGTCTCAATCTATCGGTGTTGACCGTAGGCACCGGCAGTCGGTCAGAGAACTCCTACCGGAGTGTGACCGGAAGACTCAAAAGACTTTAAGACTATTCAAAACGTTTTCTGTGCGATGTGAGAGAAAATCGTACGCCGCAATCTTTGGATACGGTGTATGACCAGCCGCAAAGAGGCGTAGCAAATATTAAGGATCCATGCCTTGCGCGTCACATTCGAATCTCAAAACAAAATCACTACGACACACACCAATGTCTCAAGGGACGGGCAGACTTTGCTCGACGTTGCGCGTAACGTAGGTGTCGAGGTGGTTACAACCTGCGGCGGCCGCGGACGGTGTCGTAGTTGTCGAGTAAAGATTCTCAAAGGTGATGTGCCGCCAGCGACGGATCAGGACTACACGCAACTTGGCCAAGAAGAGGTTAGCGAGCAATTCCGCCTCGCCTGCCAGACGAAAGTAATTGCCGCGTGCTCAGTATTGGTAGCGCCGCCCGCGAGCGAAGTGGGTCACCAGATCTTCATTAGTGAGTTAGACCCTGAAGCTGACAGCCCGACACATGTCAACTCGGGAATTGAGCAACATTTCTCAACTGCCACTTCGCTGAAAGGTATCGATGAGCCCGTCTCCGACTCCGAGAGGGTTCTTGCAGAGTTACCGGCCAAAGTCTCGAACGATCTCAGTCTCGCAGTGCTTCGTGAGCTTCCGTCAGCAATACGCCAGCAGAAAGGACAGGTGACATTAACCACGTTTAACGGATCGGTGATCGCTATCGAGCCAGGTGACACCAGAGCCTGGAGATACGGCATGGCCTTTGATGTCGGCACGACGACCATCGTCGGCACTCTGCTGGATCTGGCGTCCGGGAAGCGACTTGCTTCGGTAGCGAATGTCAACCCGCAGGCCATCTATGGCGGCGACCTCATGTCGAGGATCGCGTTCGTACAGTCCACCGAAAAGAACCTTGCGACGCTCAAGACGCGGGTTCTTCAGACGCTCAATGATTTTATTATCGAGGCGTGTAGAAACGCGGACATTGCACCTCAGAATATCTATAAGATCACAATCGTCGCCAATCCTTGCATGCATCATATTTTACTCGGGATCAATGTGTCTCAGTTGGGGTTCGCGCCGTATGCACCAGTGGTGCGCAACGAGCTCCTGCTTTCGGCGCGTGAACTACCTCTCAAGGCCGCGCCCCAGGCTTGCATCTATTTATTGCCTCTGATAGCCGGATTCGTCGGTTCCGACGCTGTCGGAGCACTACTCGCTACTAGAATTGATGGAGGCGATGGAACACGTCTACTAGTGGACATAGGGACAAACACCGAAGTAATCATGGCGACTGGGGGTGAACTTGTTGCGTGTTCAGCTCCTGCGGGGCCGGCGTTTGAAGGTGGACAGATTCGACACGGTATGCGCGCTGCGCTTGGTGCGATCGAAGGCGTGGAGATCGGTAATGACGTTCGATGCGAGGTCATCGGAAATACACCGGCAATTGGAATTTGCGGCTCCGGACTCATTGATGCGGTTGCCAGTATGCTCGATGCCGATCTGATCGAACCGCATGGGCGGCTAATGCAGTCGAACCGAAGCACCTTGCCGGCCGGGCTCAGAAACAGATTTCTGGATAACACGGAGGACGATGCCTTCGTTCTCGTACACGCAGAGCAGTCTGGCAGAAATGAGGCTGTAATCCTCACGCAGAGCGATATTCGCCAGTTGCAGCTCGCCAAAGGGGCGATCTACTCTGCGATCACGATGCTGCAGCGCGTGATGAATGTAAAGAATGACGAAATCGATGAAATATTGCTGTGTGGTGGATTCGGTAATTACATCAACCTCGAGAGTGCGTTGCGTATACGCATGCTTCCATCCCTCCCCTGTGGACGCATTCGCTACGTTGGTAACGCCGCACTAGCGGGAGCGGAGATGGTTCTCGTTTCTGAATCAGCCCGTTCACGTGCTTTGGAGCTTACACATCGAGTCAAGCACATTTCGCTGACGGAACAACCGGACTACCAGGATATATTCGTCGACGCACTGGACATATGACGGCAACTAGTCACTATGGCGAGAGAACAATTTCTACGCCGATAGCACTTAGGTGTATAGAAATAATTATGCCTGCTGGTCTCATTGTGAGAGCGAGGATGTAATTGTACGTGTTGAGGCGCTGGGTAGTACGGCATGCAGGTCTGATGGAATCACTCTATCGGCTCTTTGATGCTGTCTTGCATATCGTGCGACCGGTCGTACGGGTAATCGGATACGATCGAGTGGAGAAACCCGTAGCGGCCGTCGAGCGCACAGTCAAGGGGCTTCTTTTCGACTGTAGAATGTGTGGGGCATGCCTGCTCTCGGTAACCGGTATGGCCTGTCCAATGAACTGCCCAAAGAGTATGCGCAATGGCCCGTGCGGGGGCGTTCGTCCTGATGGCAACTGTGAGGTCAAGACGGACATGCCTTGTGTTTGGATGGAAGCCTGGCGCGGAGCCCAACGCACGCGGTTAGGTGTGATACCGAAAGACCCGAATCCGCCTGTTGAAAATAACTACATCGGCAAATCGAGTTGGTTGCGAGTTGTGAGACAAGAGCCCTGGCCTGAACCGTTACTTACAAATGCTCCACATACATCAACATCAAGTGCCGTTAGTCGGTTGGAGAAGTTGTTGCGCGAGGGACTCTTTGTCGTCACTTCAGAGTGTGCCCCCCCTGATTCAGCAGATCCCGATGCGGTACTTAACCACGTGCAATACTACGAGGGTTGTATCGATGCGCTAAATGTCACGGATGCCCCTGGTGCGCATTGTCATATGTCGAGTATGGGCGTCTCGCTGTTGCTGGAAAAAGCGGGGTGGGAGCCAGTGATGCAGATGACCTGTCGTGACAGAAATCGCATCGCAATTCAAGGTGATCTTTTATCAGCATCCGCCTTGGGTATACGTAATCTTTTGTGCCTAACAGGTGATGGCATCGAAAACGGGGATGACCCGGGAGCTAAACCCGTATTTGATCTTGATGCCGTGTCCCTGCTCGATACAGCACGGCGGATGCGTGATGATGGTGTATATCGGTCGGGCAGAGAGCTAGCAACCCCTCCAAAAATTTTTCTTGGCGCTGTCGACAATCCTTTTGTACCCCCCTTCGATTTACGCCCGATGCGGCTAGCCAAAAAAATAGAAGCTGGTGCCCAGTTTGTACAGACCCAGTATTGTTACGACATCGAAGTACTCAAGCGTTACATGGAGTGCATCCGAGAAGAAGGGCTGCATAACCGATGCTTCATACTTGTTGGTGTCGGTCCGCTCGTTTCACCACGCACGGCTCGCTGGATGCGCGCCAACGTCCCCGGTGTTTACATACCTGACGAAATTATTGCACGTCTTGAAAAGGCACAAGATTCAAAAAAGGAAGGGATCAAGATATGCATAGAAACGATTCAAGAAATCCATGAAATCGAGGGTATATCAGGTATCCACCTGATGGCTCCCAAGAGAGAACATCTCATCCAGGAGATCGTCCATGCATCCGGCGTACTGACCGGACGTCCATCCACGCTCGTCTCTACAGGAGAGTTTACATGTCCATCCCAGGGCTAACTATTATTGGTGAGAGAATCAATCCAGGCTTTCGATCGACCCAAGCTTTTTTTGAGCAGGAAGACTTCGAGGAAATTCAGAAGCTGGCAATTAGACAGGCGGAGGCAGGCGCTAGTTATCTAAATGTAAATGCGGGTACGAAGGCTTTGGATAGTCCAGGGTTTCTGATCGAACTTATACAGAAAATACAAGCCGTTGTGGATTTGCCTCTCTCTATTGATTGTCCCGATCCAAGTGTTCTTGAGGGTGCACTGAAGGCCTATGATCCCGCTAAGGCGAAAGGACAAAAACCAATCATCAACTCAATTGCGGCATCTCGTTGGGAGTTGAAGGAAACGCTAAAGATCCGCCCTTGTAAGGTGGTAATAATGTCATCAGAGAGGTTTGCCGACGGGCACTTAGTAGCATGCAAGACGGGAGAGGAAGTTCACACGTCGGCCCGCGATATGATTAGTATTTTGAAATCAGAAAATCCAGACATGATGAATGATGACTTTTTTGTCGATATTTCAATCATTACTCTTGCTGCCGACGCAGAAGGATTGCTGAAGATGGCACTTGATGGGATTCAGTTGATCAATAACGACGCCGATCTTGATGGCGTACATATCATGGGTGGTCTGTCCAATCTGCCGCAGTATCTTCCCGCGAAAGCCGTAGACGGATCAGATTTAAAGCATCAGTTAGAATGTGCCTTTTTGACGTTGGCGATGCCCGCAGGATTTGACACCGTTTTGGGTACACCGTGGCGTCAGTATGAGCTCTTAACAGATGATAATTTTGTGCTGAGGACATTTCGTGAAATTATCAAACTGCGTGATCATGATGCACTGATGACCGTTATGAAGCTCTATGACAAAACGGCATGAAGACACTTATCGCAAAGAGTTGGTTCGATGGTCAACACTATCATAATGCAGAGCCGGTCACACTTGTCATCGAAGATGACTGCATTGAAGATTTGATCCCTGGAGAACATCGGGTAACCGACGATGTACAACTTTGTGAATTCATCATGCCAGGCCTGGTCGAAGGGCATTGCCACCTGTTCTTGGATGGTGGAGAACTGGACTATGAGAAACGCTCTCGGTATCTGGAATCGAATTTCGAACAGATGCTGGAAGTTGCGCACGAGAACCTAATACGAAATTTAGAATGCGGTGTCACGCTGGTGCGGGATGCAGGTGATCGCTATGGAATCAACCACGCCGTTCGCGAGAATAGCAAATGCCTGGACGTGCGATCCGCTGGCATCGCATTGCGACGCCCGAAACGGTATGGATCGTTCATGGCACGCGAAGTCACCACGCGCGAGGACATTCGGATCGCTGTGAACGAACTAGCAGAAACCTGCGACGATCTTAAAATTATCCAAACCGGCATAATTGATTTCGAAACAGGATCAGTCAAAGGAGATCCACAGTTCGATCTGGATGATCTTGCATTTCTTGTAAGGTGCGCGCATGAAGTGGATATCAAAACATTTGCGCATTGCAGTGGAGCCGAAGGCATCAGTATCGCACTTGCAGCCGGCGTGGACTCAATCGAGCATGGTTTTTTCATGACACGTGAACTTCTAAAAAGGATGAGTGATCAAGGTACCGCTTGGGTCCCGACCTTTTCGCCGGTTCATTATCAGTGGGAATTTCCGGAAGCGGCGGGGTGGAGCGCGGATACCGTGACCAAACTGCGGAGAATTCTTGACTCTCATTCCGAGCACGTCGCACTCGCCGCAGATATAGGTGTGAATCTGATCGCTGGCTCGGATGCCGGTAGTACCGGGGTAACTCATGGTAAAAGCCTGATCAACGAGATTTTTCATTTTTTGGATTGTGGTGTGTCGATGAAAGATGCCTTGTGCGCATCCACGTCACGCCCGAGGCAACTCTGGGGTACCGCTTCATCGGATATAAAAAAAGGCGCCCGGGCGGACATGATTGTGTTATCGGGCGATCCGTTCGTGAAAAGCGAGAATTTATGGAAAATGCAGACGGTCGTTCGTCATGGATGAGATATAAACTATGACCACAATTATCGATGGAAAGGCATACGCAGAACGGCTGCGAAAAAGTATTGCAGGCGATGTTTCTAGGTTCACCCAAATAACAAGAGGCAAGCCTGGACTGGCTGTCATTCTAGTGGGAGACAATCCAGCGAGTGAGATTTATGTCCGCAACAAGGTACTCCAGACTACGGAAGCGGGTATGCAATCTTTCGATTACCGGCTTCCGCAACATACATCCCAGAGCGAGCTGATCAGCCAGATTGAGCAACTGAATCGACGCTCCGATGTTCACGGCATACTCGTGCAACTCCCGCTACCGTCGCATATCGATCCAGAAGCGATCATCGACACCATTGATCCTGTCAAGGATGTGGACGGATTCCACGTGATCAATGCGGGTCGACTGGTTACCGGGGGCACCGCGCACGTGCCCTGTACACCTATGGGTTGTTTGATGTTGTTGCGCGAACATTTACCCGAATTGGATGGAAAAAAGGCGCTGGTTATCGGACGGTCAAATATCGTCGGTAAGCCGATGGCCACACTTCTGGTGCAGGCTAACTGTACTGTAACAATTGCTCATTCCAGAACGTTGGAGCTGGCAGATGAATGCAGCCGTGCGGATATCGTGATCGCTGCGGTGGGGCGGCCAAAATATGTCCAGGGCGAGTGGATTAAACCCGGTGCGGTGGTGATCGATGTCGGCATCAATCGGATCGAAGAGCAAAACGGCAGAGGCAGACTCGTCGGTGACGTCGACTTCGATAGCGCAGTTCGTGTGGCTGGCGCCATCACTCCGGTACCGGGTGGTGTGGGACCTATGACAATAGCTTGTTTGCTACAAAATACATTGAATGCAGCACAGATAATTGCTGGCACGAAGCAAGCATTACACTACTCCTGATCCAGAACAGTGGTAGAGCAGCCTTCACGGAACCGTCAGGCTGTGCACAGCTATGATAGATTCTGCTGTATTGCCAAGACGATAGGTAATCCACCCCCAAATGTAGCGGTCCTCAAAAGTGGAATTTTCTCGTAATGTACCTCGCGGAGGTTCTACATGAAGAAGTCCCGCTACACAGACAGGCAGATCATGGCCATCCTGAAGCAGGCCGAACCCCGCACACCGATCCCCCGAGCTGTGGCACAGAAAGGGGTGAGCATTCGGCTGGCCTGCCAAGCGTTCGTAGTCAGCGAGACCTGCTATCGGTATCAGCCCAAGCTGTCGGATGGAAATGCTGCAATTGCGGACTGGCTGATACGACTGACGCACAATCAGCGCAACTGGGGATTCGGCCTTTGCTTTCTGTAGCTGCGTAACGTCAAGGGGTTCGTCTGGAGCCACAAGCCGGCGTACCGGATCTACCGGGCGCTGGAGCTGAACCTGCGCATCAAGTACAAGAAGCGTCTAGTGCGGGAGAAGCCCGAGCCATTGGCTGTGCCGGGAGCTATCAACGAAGTCTGGTCGATGGATTTCATGCATGATCGTTTAGAGGATGGGCGGGCCTTTTGGCTGTTCAACATGATTGACGACTTCGACCGAAAGGGGCTTGGCATTGAGGTTGACTTCTCGCTGCCAGCCGAACGGGTTATTCGCACACTGGAGCAGATCATCGAGTGGTGCGGAAAGCCTGTCACTATCCGCTGTGACAACGGGCCGGAGTACATCGGCGCGGCACTGACGGCCTGGGCCGAGCGACGCCGTATTCGGCTGGATACATCCAGCCTGGCAAGCCGCAGCAGAACGTTTGCGCGGAGCGATACAACTGCGCCGTCCGTTATGACTGGCTGGAGCAGTACCTGTACGAGTCCATAGAGACGGCGCAGGAATTTGCCACTTGCCGGCTCTGGACGCATAACCATGAGCGGCCCAGGCTCCACTTCTGGGCGCTGCAACAAATGGGGGAATTACCTATTTCGAGTACGACAAACAGATTCGCAGTCACTTTTGTTCAATCTGCCGTTTTGAAGAGTATCAAGGATTTGCCATTGAAAGACGGGTGGTTGTTAGGGTGTATCGAGCCAGTTAAGGGTTAATCGCGCTGTGGCAATAGGGACTTTGGCTATTTATACTACGCGGCCAGATGCGTGTAGCATCAAGAATTTCGGGTGGCAGGGTGGTTGGTCGTTTACAATAGGTGCTCATCACAAATTTGTAAGGTAACTTGATTAAGTTGGGTGATGAAGCGGTCGTTAGTCGATTAACTCATTGATTCATAAATTGGGCGGTGTACTGCAAAGTCGCGGACGCCGATTCAATTCCGACCCCAGCCTCCATTTTCCCCGCCGTGCTTCAGCCGTACCAAGGCTGAAGCTACAATGGCGCCTGATCCAGCGCCCGGGTGGCGGAACTGGTAGACGCAGGGGACTTAAAATCCCCCGGCTTTTGCCGTGCCGGTTCGACTCCGGCCCCGGGCACCATAAGAAAATCAAGTAGTTAGCTTTATTTAGACCGCAGTGAGGAGTCCTGGTGGCGAAGGTTTGGATCAATTTGGTCCAGTGGGAAACACGGTCATAGGAAGTGATCATAGCAATCATTGATGCTCGAATAGGCAGGGATGGCAAAAAAACTACCGCGTGCGGATGTGCCTGCAGGGGCACAAGGTGCACACGAAGGCGTTTTCCAAAAAGACCGAAGCTCAGAAATGGGCGAAGCGCGTAGAGTTCAACTTGGAGGCGGGGCAGTGGGTTCCTGCGGTGCACAGTCACACACCTGGTCGAAAAATACCCCGAAGACTGCTACCCCTCAAACGGAACAACAAGGACGCACGCCATACAGTCGCCGCACTGCTGAACTGGTGGAAGAATCGCATTGGTGATTGCTCGCTGGTTCGGGTAGCTACAGCGGTGCTCATGGGTGTTGTGACGAGTTTGCACGTAGCAACACCCAGAGCAGAAAATAGCGTAGCACAGCCACGGCCGATCGCTACCTTGAGGCAATCGGGCACGCGCTGAAATTCGCCAGCCAAGAGTGGCACTGGATACCCTATAACGCGGCACGTGAAGTTGGCCGTCTACAGGAATCCGAGGAGCGTGTTCGCTACCTCGATGATGAAGAACGAAAGCGTCGACTCGATGCCTGAAATTCGAGCCGCTACCCCTCCTTCTATCCCATTGTTCAGTTGGCGCTGTCCGCCGGCGCACGGCAGGGCGAGATCCTCAATCTTCGCTGGCCACAGGTAGACCTCAAGTCCGGCCGGATTGTGCTGCACCACCGCGATCGTCGCGTCCTGCATCTTTGCGGCCCCGCAGCGTGGGAACTGACGCGACTGGCCAAGGCGTAACTAATCGAGAGCGACCTGGTATTTCCTAGGCGAAATCACCAGCGCCCGGTATCCCTCAAAGAGCCTTGGCGAGATGTTGTAGAGCGCGCCAGCTAGAGAACTTCCGGTTCCACGACCTGCGGCATAGTACTACGTCCTATCTTGCGATAAATGGTACCACGCTGGCTGAGATTACAGCGATCCTGGGGCATAAGACGGTGCAGATGGTGGAGCGGTATAACCACATTGCCGTAACCATGCCGCATCCGTGGTCGAGCGGATGAACCGGAAGGTTTTCGAATGAGCATGTCGGATTGTGCAGAAGAGGAGATGCGTGATTTTGAGATGCATACGCGCGCGGAGATTGAATTATTTTGTTCGAAGCGATTTGGGCCTGTGGTCAATACGGTGTACCACCCGAGTGGATGCGAGTAGAACTTCAAAAGGGATTGAATCCTCACCGATCGGGCGCTGCGTGGGAGTACAGCGAAGCCTTCGGAATCACACGGGGGAAAAGGCGCCAAACTGTCGAGCGGAATAAACGAACAAAAGCGTGGCCTTGTTATTGTGCTGTCGTGGAGGCGCAGAAGGGCAACCGGTTTATCCATCCGAGTCCCTGCGAAAGCCTATTGGCCGCGAATACGGGATCAGTGCTTCAACGGTGGGCAATTACTACGATGAAGTGCGCGACTATTTGAAGCGGCACTCATTTGACTGATACGCAAAAGTTTAAATATACAGCAGAATAACCTACAAGCAAGGTACTCTCTACCCCGGCCAGTTACAAATACTCCCAAGCACGGCCACTAAGAGCGTTGCGACACATTAACGGAAGTATTGGTGATGTCACGAAATCTCCGCACTATTTCTCAGTTCTGCGAACAAATACCCAGCCTTCACACAAGATTCTGTCCGCTGGCACGTCTTCAACGCTGCGGACAATGGTCGGGGTGACCTGGTCTATCTTTAGAATAGGGTGCTCCAACGGTCTGCCAGCGCGTGTAGCCATGCTTGTGCTGATTCACGCTGTTGACGTCATCAGAGACGCATAGGGCGTCGAATGGTAAGCAGAGGGTTACATACAAACCGACACCATCGATATTTTGTTCGGTCAAAGCAACACATGCAGATCATTTCTCACTCTCGAACTAGCACTTTGCACAGCGGCCGGTGTTGAGTTCTTTGGCATATCGGTTGGACAAGGCGCTGTGGTTTGGGTGGCTGGTGAAGGGCGCGGTGGCTTGGCTCGTCGCATCGAGGTCCGGTGCCTGCACCAGGACGTGAACGTCGTTGATCTCCCTTGTTACATCACGGCAACAGCTGTTCCAATGATCAATCAACTTGCGTTTGCCAAACTCTGCGGGCGTATTTGTAGCACTATGAACGACGTTGCCGCTCCGATTGTGTTGGTCATCATCGACACTATGGCACCAATTTTGATGCAAGCGATGAGAACTTTACACAGAATGCCATGGCATTCGTCAGCGCCATGAACGAATTGCGTGATATGCACGATAAAGGCCCTTGTGTGCACGTGTGATGCCGCGGCGCGAAAGGATGACAGAGAGGTACTCGAAAATTACTGCAGCTTATCGGCCTCGGCGGGGCTCTTCACTATCAGAAACGATCTTAGCTGGTATGCATGCTCAAGCATCTGAAAAACGTTTACGACCTCGACCTTTAGGTTGATCCTCAGCAGAAGGTCAAGGGACAAGGAGATTTACCCACCCCATCCCTATGTGTAATAACCCACTAGTTGTCCGCTTTCAGCGATGGAAAATCGACGGCGACCTACGTGGAATGGGTACGCCAGAGTGTCGTTGCTGCGGCATAGGACAACCAACTGATGTCAAGCGCGGTGCGTGCATACTCTCGAAGTTCAATAGTACGGGATGTCACCGAGATCACGGCGCTACATTCTCTGCGACCGTGTCCCAGAGGAGGTCGTTAACTTTCTCCAGTTGGTCGAAAAAGTACTGTCCAGACAGGACTTAAACTCCATGTTCCAAATGTCCTCAATCTGGGTACTCAGGTCGTTGCACAGAAACACCGACACGCAAATGGTGTAGTGTCCGCCGCCGATCTTGCGGTTTACACACTGCAGGATCGCGATCAACCCGGGCAGGTCGCATCTGGTGTTTTTGTCTTAAGAGGGATGGAAATCGTAGTTGGGGTTCAGGCTGATGAAGACAAATCTCCAGCGCAGTGCATGGTCCATAGGCGCGATCTAGCGATCCGCGGTATTCGAAGTCGCTATGAAGCGGACATTGGCCGGTAAAGAAAACGTGTCGCCAGCGGCTTTAGGGGTATTGGTCCGATCGCGATCTTAGAACAGGCACATGAGCTCCCTGCAGACCCGCTACTGCTCTGCGCGGTTGATCTCGTCAACAACAAGGACGCGGGTTGCTTCACGGGCTCAAGCTTTGTCGCAGAACTGCATGAATCTGCCCTTTACCATTGGATAGTCCAAACATCCCGGCAGAATGAGTAACTGGCTGAATCCCCTGGATGAAATTCTCGTAAGCGTAGAAAGGGTGTAACTGCACCAGCTTCCAGAAGCGATCACTTTCATTTTCGCCTGTTGATGTCGCAACGGGTATTGGGATGAGGCCGTGGTCCCCGGCCGTGAGGGCGCTGAGGAGCGATTTGTGGGTTGGCCCTTCCCGGAACCCGTGGCCAGCACCAGCCCTCAGCCGGCGAGTTGTCGCTTCGGGACCAGAGGCTGAAGGTCGACCTGCTCTAATATGAGCATGACCAGGCCGGAAGCCGGTACGCGCCGGAACACAGTGGCGAGCTCTAGGTGGCATCGTTGGACGGATGACACCTCTGGTACATTCACCGGCCGCATGCCTTCCATGTGATTAACCACCTGTAGGGTTTCAGCAAGGTGCATTATCTCAGGGGTGCACCCATGGTAGGCGCACCAAAAAAACCCTGCTGGACCGGGGCAAGAGAAGGAGTGTGTGGTGCACGGATATGCTAATGACTATCGAAAGTGTAACCGGCGAGAACAGATATCAAGATCCGAATACACCGCTATCTGTGAGTGCAGCAATCTCGTCGTCGGACAGGTCGAGAAGCGATTTCAATACCATTTCGGTATCGGCACCATGGTCGGCGACATAGGAGCGAGGTGCAATATCTACAGCAGACATTTGGAACGGAAGCTTGGGAATCTTATAGCTGCCTGCCGGGTCTTCGATCATGGCAAAACTGCCGCGGTGGTCGTAATGCGGATCTTGCATCGCTTCGCCGATGGTCAAATAGCGTGAACAGGGGACTCCTGCAGCCGTAAGCAAGTGTTCGCATTCGTTGCCAGAGCGCTGACGCGTCCACGTTTCGACGAGGGACATCAGCAAATCCCAGTTTCGTCCACGCGAGGTGGCGGTGGTGAAACGTGGGTCTACGCACCATTCAGGATGGCCAATACAGGCAGCCATTTGCACAAAATTATTCTGAGTCACCGGTGCGACAATTACGTATCCATCGGAGGTGCGCAGGGGTTGATACAATGGGCGGCGTGCGTCGGTCGGACACTGTGCTTCCTGGAACTCATAGACCTGTAGGTTGAACATGGACTCCACCAGGGTGACGTCAATAAACTGCCCGCTGCGTGTTCGCTCACGTGCCAGTAATGCCGCCTCGATAGCAACCGTGGCCTGAATGCCAGCCATGATGTCCGCGATGAAAATAGCTGTCTTGGTCGGCCTCTGTGTGTCGTCCTGATAGCTCAGATTAGCCATGTCGTAGCCGCTGGCGGCGTGTACGATGGGTGCATACGCGGGACGATTTGCCGCCGGCCCCGACTGGCCGAAGCCAGAGATTGCGCAGTAGATCAACTCAGGATTGATGGCAGAGAGGACGTCGAAGTCAATCCCGAGGCGCTTCATAACGCCAGGTCGGAAGTTCTCTACTACAATATCGCAGGCAGCTGCTAAGCGCTTTGCAATCTCGACAGCTTGTGTTTTCTTGAGATCCAGGATGATGCTTTGTTTACCGACGTTGAGATGTCCGTAGTACGAACTCCAACCGTCGCGGAGCGGTGGGCGACTCCGGACGTAGTCCCCGGTGGGAGTTTCAACCTTGATAACTGTTGCACCTAGGTCGGCCAGTATCCGCGTGCAATAGGGACCGGCCATCATGAAGCTGAAATCCAAAACCTTGATGTTGGCTAGTGGACGGGTGCCGGCAATCAACCTACGTTGTGAACAAGTCATGAGGGTATCTCCAATCCGGCTTATCTATCTAGTTATCTCAGCAGATGCCGGGCGATGATTGAGCGTTGAATCTGGTTTGTGCCCTCAAATATCTGGGCAACCTTGGCATCTCGCATCATGCGCTCAACCGCGTAGTCCTTCATATATCCTGCACCACCAAAGACTTGGACCGCGTCGATGGTTACTTTCATAGCGGTGTCGCTAGCAAAGCATTTGGCCATCGAAGCTAAACCAGCTATACCGTCGATATCACCGGCATCGACCCGATGGGCGCATTCGTAGACCAAAGCGCGAGCGGCTTCAACCTGGGTCGCCATGTCGGCAATGATCCATTGCAAGCCCTGGAAATCTGCGATAGGACGCCCGAATTGCTTGCGTTCTCTGGCGTAAGCGATCGCAGCGTTTGTTGCACCCTGGGCCAACCCAACAGCAGCGGCGCCAATGGTGGGGCGATTGAGGTTGAGAATTCGCATTACAGTCTTGAATCCCTGACCTTCCTCGCCAATTCGGTTTGCTTCTGGAACCCTCATATCTTCAAAGAACAGTTCCACGTTGGGTATTCCGCCCATACCCATCTTTCGCTCGTTCCGGCCGACCTTGAAGCCGGGCAAGGTAGTGTCCACAAGGAACGCGCTGATGCCGTCAACGCTTTTGCCCTCACTCGTGCGGGCGAAGACCATCACGTAGTGTGCCTCGCTACCGAAGCTAATAAAGCACTTCTGCCCATTGAGGACATAGGTCGAACCATCTTTCACCGCCCGTGTCTGCATGGAGGCAACATCGGATCCGGCAGATGGCTCGGTGATGGCGACCGCGGTGATGGTGCGGCCCTTGGCTACCAGGGGAAGAAACCGCTGGCGTTGTTCCTCAGTACCACAATGCAGCAGCGGAAGGATAATCCCCATTGAGTTCTGTCCCGCCATCATTGAACATGCGAAGGAGACCTTCGCGATCTCTTCACGTGCAAGACAGAGCATCGTCAGGTCTCCGCCGGGTCCGCCATATGTTTCGGGCACCCAAAGTTGCAGCAACCCCATATCGCCGAAAATTGGCACCAGTTCCTCTGGAAAGCGATCGGTCTCATCCAGTTCGACAGCGATAGGTGCGATCTCGGTCTCAACCATGCGACGTACAGTTTCCCGAAAGGCGATCTGCTCTGGTTGCAGCTTCATACGTCCGATTCCTAGCTAATGTTTGACACGGGATTTCTGGTTACCTCTATATTTTTGCCACATGCTAGGAGGGCTAATAAAAAATGTCAATGAAAGGTACTACCATTATTCCATAGGAGATCGTGATGCCGACGTTGCTAGAGAACAACGCAAGGGAAGGATCCGAGATCGTAGCGACAATTGACGGTTAAAAATGGCAGTGTCCGTGCCAGACTCATCGGCGGTTGGCTTGCCCTCTTGCCCTATGGGTAGACTGGAGCGATCAAACAAAAAAGTACCGCCCAAAGAATGGTGCGGTCTATCTCATAGAGCCCCCCGCAGCGGGTTGGTGTGTGATAGCGCTCGAAACCTTCATCGGCAAACCTCCTCTTGGGTTTGGATTGATGGCCTGAATTATTCTTATAGAAATTTTGTATAAATGAGTCCCAATGTCATAATGGCAATTAAGCCTGTGTCAAGGAGGCAGGCACCAGTGCCAGGCGGTGCTTCATGGAGCGCAGTCGGCTCCGGACAAAATCACTGACCTGATGAAATTGGCGTGCGCAAAGATTGGTGGCTTCGGAGTTCTTCAGGTCGCCCCTAATGTACTCGACTGGGTTGAGCTCCGGTGCATAGGCTGGCCCGACACTCAAGCTGTATGTAGGCGTCCTCACGCTCGAAGAACTGGCGTGCCGCCACCTTGCCAATCTTGAAACGGTCCCAGATGATCTGCAGTGGCCTGGCGATCTGGTGACTCAGTGCGTTAAGAAACCCCACCAACTGAAGCGCCTCGATCGCGCTCGCGTACGGCCGAAAGTAAAACTGTCAGAAAGTCACACCGGCTATGGCGGAGAACTGGTACTAGGAGTAGCTGTACTATGGAGCACGGGCGTCTGCCCGCGCGCGCGTGGGCCACTGGCTCAAGTCCGATTCGTCGATGAAGACGATGGTTTTGCCGTATTTTGGGGGTTTTTCAATGCAGCCCGATGCTTGGTCTTCCACTACCGTATCGCCTGCTCGTTGTGCTGGAGGGCTTTTTCGGTCGGGCGCTGACAGTTGAAACCCGCTCCCCGGAGTAGCCACGGCAGTAGGCTTCGCTGTGTTGCACGTTGCAGTGTTTGGCGATCAACGCTCGAACGCGTGGTAGCGTTCACAATTCGCTCGAGAACCCCTCAGTCAACGCACCTTGCTTGAGGAACTGCACCGGTTCACCACAGGCGGTTTCGTCGAGCTGTAAGGGATGCCCCAAGGGAGCGGCTTTGAAGATGGTTTGCCCTCGTCGCTGATGCGTTTGGCTCAGCACGGCACCTGCTGACGGGGGACCTGAATGCGCCGTGCCACTTCGGACTTGGCGACACCTTGCTCCAGCAGTCGCGCCGCATGCAAGCGTCGCCGTTGTAGAATTTCCTTTTTTCGTTTCATGCTCCACACCACCACGATCTTCACATCACTTCCTTTAACCAGCGGGACAGGAAAAAGTGTCGTTCATCTATACAGGACTCATTAGTCAAACGAACAGGTTAGAGTGTCCCCATAAATAACAGACCGGCAGTTAGAGCATCGTGGCGAGCACGTTGGCGCCGGTCTGCAACGGTGGTAGTACAAGTTCGATCAGCTCGTCGGCTGTCAATCGCCCGGTATGCATGCTGACGCTGATCGCCAGGTAAGCGGTTCCACGTACCCCCTTCACTGGAACAGCAATCGCCTGCATGCCAACTTCTAGTTCCCCGTCGCTAATCGCAAAACCATCGCTGCGCGCTTGCATCACTTTCTCCCTGAGTTCGCGAATTCCGATACAGGTCTTCGGCGTGAGTTTCAAAGGACGGACTTCGCGCAGAAACTTCTCGATCTCAGCATCCTGTTGACACGCAAGTAGTGCACGGCCCATCGCGGTACAGTACGCGGGAAAGCGGGTACCCACGCTAGCGGCGGCAGACAGGATGCGGCGATTGGTGGAGTGGGCGAGGAATAGGATGTCTTGTCCGTCGAGCAGTGCCAGTGAAGCTACATCGTGGATCTGTTCGCCAATCTGCTCAAGGATAGGTTGCGCAATGCGGGGCAGCGTGGCCCCCGAGAGATAAGCGTAACCGAGGCGTAGCACTCGCGGTGTCAATTCAAAATGCTTACCGTCAGTCTCGGCATAGCCAAGGGTCACCAGAGTCAACAGATAGCGGCGGGCCGCAGCACGTGTCAAGCCCGTCTTGCGTGCCACAGCGCTCAGGGTCAAGCGTATGCTGGCGGCATCGAAGGCTTCAACTACAGCGAGCCCCTTCTCTAGCGCAGCGACGTAATCGCGATTATTCATCTCTCCCCATTCTCCGATCCAGAATAGCGACAGTATGAAAGCTGTGCGGGGTTAGAACAACCAAATCGAGGATCCAGCTGGCCTGTAGGCCATACCCAACCCAATCACCAAGAAATAGAGCGCGATATAATGTGCGCAATGTGAACGAAAGTGCATTCGTAGAAACCCATATAGTTAACCAAATAGGCTGTGCAAACCAATAAAAGAGTGCGTATAGCGAACATTTATAGAATGGCTATTGACGGACAGTATTGCTTTGAATATCGTCATCCTCAGCTGAAACGTGCACTTAGGATGTACGGAATACGCACATATTTTCAACATGGCGATCTACCAGATATCGCCGTCGAAAGTGGGGAAAAAGATGGCACCGCAAGATATGAGAGGCTTCCTGGAAGCAATCCAGAAAACTGGTGATCTCGTTACGGTAAATGACTTGATCGACTGGGATCAAGAACTTGCTGGACTTGGCCGGCTCAGTTGCGAACGCAACGGTCCCGCGTTCATGTTTAACAATGTCAAGGACTATGCTCCGGGCTGGCGGATCACTACTAACCCGATTGCCACCTGGCGGCGGATGGCTGTAGCACTTGGCCTTCCACCTGAAACGTCAGTGCGAGATCTCTATGCCGCGTACGCTGAACGTGAACAGAATCTCATTCCGCCTGTTGTGGTGGACGATGGCCCATGTAAGGAGGTGGTGATCACCGGCGATGCCATCGACCTGTTCGATCTGCCGACACCAATGGTCCACGAAGGCGACGGTGGACGCTACTTGGGTACGTGGGACTTGGTGGTCTCTAAGGACGCCGAAAGCAGTTGGGTCAATTGGGGCATGTACCGATTTATGGTTCATAACGAAACAATTCTGACCGGTTATCCGCGCCCGACAAGCCACTTGGGCAAGATGCTACTAGAAGGTTATGTACCCAAAGGAAAATCGATGCCGATCGCGATCGTCATCGGAGCCGATATTCCGAGTCATTTAGCTGCCGCAGCGACATTCCGTCTTGCCGGCGATGAAGCGGAACTAGCCGGGGCGCTCGGCGAGCGGCCGGTGGAACTAGTTAAGTGTGAGACCTCTGATTTAATGGTGCCAGCTAGCGCCGAGATCGTCATCGAAGCGGAGGTGCTACCCAACCACCTTGCCCAAGAGGGGCCATATGGCGAGTACCCCGGGTATCGCAGCGGCGAGATGGGCGATGCCCTGTGCGCACGGGTTAGGGCGATCACACATCGGCATAATCCGATTCTTACACTCGACACGACTGGGTTTATGGATTCCAGCGCCACAACGACTTCGATCTCGGGGGCTATCGCAATCAAGAGACGCCTCGAAAAACATGGTATCCCGGTGGCCGAGGTTTACGTGCCGCCAGAAGGCGGTGTTCACTTAACCATTGTCTCCGTACGTCGGGGCGGTGCTGAGGTGGCACGCAAGATTGTCGAGGTTTTGACTGCGCGAAGGGCATTGATGTCTAAGATTATCGTTGTTGATGACGACGTAGATGTTTTCAACATCCCGGCGGTATTGCATGCGTTCTCGACGAAGTGTCATCCAGATCGTGGTACGCACATCCACCGATATGAGGGTCGTGCCAATGCTCTGACACCGGCTTACAGTCAAGAAGAGAGGGCTGCGCGGCTTGGCGCGAGCGTGGCTTTCGACGTCACCTGGCCACCGGAATGGCCAAGCAGTGTTACGCCGATTCGGGCGACGCTCGATGCAATGTATTCCCCTGAAGTCCAGGATCGTGTGTACGCCCGCTGGAATCAACTCGGCCTTTGATATAAACAGGAGATTCGTTATGGAAAAATCCTACCAAACCTTTGTGCGCGATCCAGCACATCTACTCAGCGGCCATGAAGTAGTGTTGTCACTGCGCGACCTGACACCTGGTCGCAAGAAATATCGCGGACTAAATGTACGAGCTAAGGTGGTTCGGCCGCCACATTCTGGCGAGCCGCTTCTATGGATTTATTCCGTGGTTGGAGAAAAGGATCCCGAACCATGCAGCATAGAAATCGTTGAGGTGCTGCCAGACCTGATAGAGGGCGCGCCTTACACAGATTTTTTTAAGGCACTGGCGCGGCTGGAAAGAAAGAGCGAAAGCCGCTCTGAGAACACCGCGAAATGACAAACTGAACGGCAGGCACAAATCTAAACAGATGATTTGTTGGGGTAGCGTCACGGGCAAACAGTAACGGTGGGGGGATTGAGTATGAAAACCGGAAAAAAATTCATACGGCATATAGCTTTGTCATTCTTGATGTGTACCGGATTCTCTGCACAAGCAGAAATAGTGGTTATGGGTGGCAATCCGCATGGTAGCTTATTCTACTCTATGTCTACTGCGATTGGCGCTACGGTCACTAAACACTCCGATCTCAAGGTCGACATCCTACCGCAGGGAGGCAGTGTTTTCTATCCGATGATGGCTACTCAGGAAGTCGACTTCGGGCTCGTTAATCCGATTGACGCGTTGGCTGCCCACTCAGGCCGCCCACCATATGACGATGCGTCAAGTGGGAAGGGGTTTCGTATGAGAACTCTCATGTTGGGATCGCCAATTCGGCTTTCGCTAGTCACAACAAAGGACAGCGGAATCACCTCTGTCTCTCAACTCAAAGGCAAACGCGTGGTCGCCAACTACGGTGCGTTTGCCAGCTCTAGTGTTACATCAGCGGCTGTGCTGGCCTCACACGGTTTGACCACCGACGACGTCGAGGTGGTCACCGTTTCAAGTTATCCGGAAGGTGTTCGAGCGGTAATGGAAGGTCGAGCAGTAGCTGCGGTTGGATCGATCGGGAGTGGCATTATCCGCGAATTGGATGCTAGCCGCGGTGCGCGGATTCTGGCTGCCGATGTAACCCCAGAGGGGATAGCCCGGGCTAGGGAGTTCGGACAGTCGTGGTCACCGATACGTGTTCAAGAAGGCCTGCCCGGTGTGGAGAAGAGCATCGACGTTCTGAGCTATGCAATCACCATCGTGGTACGTCCTGATCTCGCTGATAACACAGTGCGAAAATTCTTGGAATCTATCTGGGACCATCATTCCGAACTGAAGAGTATCTTTAGGCCATTAGCAACCTGGACACCTGATCGCTTCGCCAGTACACAGGCGGTGATACCTTACCATCACGCGGCCATAGACTTCTATAGGGAGAAAGGTGTCTGGACGGCTGAAATGAAGCAGCACCAATCCATGCTCACGAATCAGCGGCGCTAAGCCCAAATCTGCGTTTAGAGATTACATTTTCGGCTAGTGGGGCGCCTTTCATCTCTCTCCCCTTGATTGGACAGTGCTGTGATTGAATATCGTCGACACCTCAGCGATATGTGGGCATTAGCCGCATCTTTCATCGCTGCACTGCTCCCGGTATCAGCTATTGTCTATAGCATGCAGCTGCTACCTGAGCTAGGTATAGTCATCTACAAGGAACAATTCTTGGCCTATTTGCTGACTTTGGCGATGACTTTGGTCTTTATACTCATACCGCCGTTTAAGCATCGAAATGGACTGGATAAAGACAAGACTGTGGTAGTTCCTTGGTATGACTTATTGCTGATCATGCTTGTGTTGGCTAGTGGTGGATACACTACGTTGTGGTATCACGAGCTGCTGCCACAGATCGGCCTCCTGACCATCGACAAAGTCATCGTAAGCACCGTCGGAATTGCACTATTACTCGAGGCAACTCGGCGCTGCGCGGGATGGACAATGGTAATAGTAGGCGTGGCGGCGTTGTCTTATGCGTTGCTTGGCCATCATCTGGATGGACTGTTCGAAGTCCGCCGTATCCGTTTTGACCGCCTAATGCTGTACAACTACATGGGGCAGGGAGCGATCCATGGTATTCCTCTATACGTTGCAGCAACTATCGTCACGATATTTATGCTCTTCGGGCAGATTCTGTTTGGCGTGGGAGGTGGCAAGGCAGTATCAGATTTTGCGTTTGCGATCATGGGTCGGCGGCGCGGTGGCCCAGCCAAAGTGAGTGTCATTGCCAGCGCGATATTCGGTTCAATGTCGGGCAGTGCATCTGCAAACGTTGCGACTACCGGAATGGTTACCATTCCCATGATGAAGCAGAGCGGCTACCCGGGATACAAAGCCGCGGCGATTGAGGCGGTGTCATCTACCGGTGGTCTTGTGTTGCCACCAATTATGGCCGCGACCGGGTTCATTATCGCGGAGTTTCTAGCTATCCCTTACTCAGAGGTCGCTATTGCCGCCGTAGTGCCCGCGCTGCTGTTCTACATGTGTGTTTACTTCCAGGTCGACCTGGAGGCAGCAAAGCATGGAATAACTTCTATGCATGCTGCAGAAATTCCTCTGTTGAAACCTGCATTGAAGGTGGTCATCCCAATTATTCTGCCCTTCGCTGTACTGATCTACGCACTGTTCGTGCAATTCCAAAGTCCCGAGAACTCAGCATTCTATGCCATATTAACTACGCTAGCCGTTAGCATAATTATTCCAACGATGCGCCGATCTTTTAAAACACACGTTAAGGTATTAGTGAAGGCAGGAGAAGGCGTGGTCTATATTGTCATCGTCTGTGCAATAGCCGGGTTGGTTATGGGCTGCCTGGGTATCACGGGACTCGGCAGTAATTTGTCGCAGAAGATCGTTGCTATAGCTGGGAATGAGCTTTGGTTACTTCTTCTACTGGCCGCTCTCGGTAGTATCGTCCTTGGCATGGGCGTACCTGTTACGGCAACGTATATTATTCTGGTGATCTTAATCGGCCCAGCGCTTGTCCAAGGGGGAGTAACCGAACTAGCAGCACATATGTTCGTTTTCTATTTTGGCACGCTCTCGTTTCTAACACCGCCAGTTTGTATTTCGGTATTCGTCGCTGCGGCGCTGGCGCGTGCGCCACCAATGCGTACGGCTTTTTTTTCGATGCGGTTGGCGTTAATCGCGTACCTAATACCGTTCCTCTTTGTATATCACCCGGGATTCTTGCTGCAAGGTAGCCCGGAAGCAATTGCTAACACCCTGGTGGGAGCGGTTGCCGGAGTGTACTTATTGACGATTGGGTTGGTAGGATACTGTGTACGGCCCTTAGGATTGTTTTATAGATTGAGTTCGATTGCGGTTGGTTTAGCAATGTTGTGGATCGGTGTGTCGTCATGGTCGGTGGCGGTATTAGGTTGGCTGTTGATAGGGGGAGCCCAAATTGTCAGGCGCATCCGTTCCGAGCAAGCAGCGAGTTGTGTATGAGCGCTCGGGCATGTACATGGGACCGACGCTTGCCGCTACCTGTATCGCGCTAATAGGAGATTTGAGAAGAGGTATTGATGCTGTCTGCGATTCGCATTTTTGATAAACAATTGAGCTAGCAATCCGGTTCTACAGCTAAACCGCTGCGGCGGAATTCCAACAACTATTGACATTTGATAGCGAGATGGAGTGAATCACGGCGATGACGACTCATGAAGTCCTACCAATCGATAGCCGAGTGGCGTATCCAAACCGTGCCGCGATAGAGCATATCCAAAACGTTGCGCTTCCACGGCTGGTTGCGCGGGCATGGTTGCATATACCATTTTATCGTCGGCTTTGGACGCAAGCCGGTGTAAACCCAGATTGCGTGACTGGTCTCGATGACTTGCGCCGCCTACCCATCATACGCAAGCAGGATCTCGAGGCGGACCTCATCGCGCATCCACCATTCGGCAGTTTTCAGGGAGATTTTCCGGCAGTTCGTCTACAGGCGAGTTCAGGCAGCTCTGGAAAGCCAAAACCAGTACTGCATACCCGTGCAGACTGGGAGAACATTACTAATCTATGGGCGCGGAGACTAGCCGCGCAAGGTGTCACCTCCGCCGACCGTGTTCAGGTCGCCTTCGCCTTGGCATTGTTTATACCGGGGTTTACGTCGATGGAGGGCGCCATGAAGCTCGGTGCGTTGGCTATCCCCGCGGGCAGCGGTGCGATGACTCAATCGATGCGGCAGCTCGAGATTGCCCGTGAATGGGGCAGTACTGTACTTGGCGCCACCGGTGGGTACGCATTGCACTTGGCGACCGAAGCACGAGAGCGGGGATTTGACTTGAAGCGGGATTTCTCATTCCGGGTCATGTACCACACGGGTGAACCGCTGGTCGAGGAGACACGTCGGCAAATCGAAAATGCGTGGGGTGTGAAATCTTTCAACAACTATGGCAGTGTAGAGACTGGCGCCCCGGCTTGGGAGTGCGAGTATCAGCATGGTATGCACTTCAACGAGGATGCGTACCTGTTCGAAGTTGTCGATCCTGAAACGCTTGACCCACTACCTGACGGTGAGGAGGGCGCAGTCGTAGTGACCTCACTGTTTAAGGAGGCTGCACCGGTGATCCGGTACATGATTGGCGATATAGCATCGATTTGGCCTGAGGCCTGTGCGTGCGGACATCCCTTTCGACGATTAAGCCCAATTCGCGGTCGTATCGATGACATGCTGAAGATCCAAGGCGCCGCGGTCTATCCGACGGCGATAGAAGCGACTCTGCGGCAATTCCCAGAGATTGGGCCGGAGTTCCGCATCGTGGTTGACTGCAAGAATGGACGAGATCGTCTCGAAGTCCAAATAGAATGTGCCCCTGACCAGAATGACACAGTGAATGATTTAGCAGTGCGAGTAGCGCAACGCATCAAGGAGCGAGTCGGTTTCAGCGCGGCTGTAACCGCGGTTCCATTTGGTGGATTGGCGACTGCCGAGGATGTCGCAAGACGGACAAAAAACCGCTACGTCGTCGACCTCAGGAAAACGCAGCCATAGTCTAATGACCGAGTGGTTATCAACGACTACAAAGCATGTGACGGAGTAAGTATCGGTGAGAGCGCTAGTTTGCAGAGGTTATGGTGACCCAGAGCAATTGCAAGTGGAGGATGTGGAAATACCGGTGCCCAAGGAAGAACAGGTACTTATCAAGGTGATTGCTGCGGGCGTCTCGTATGTCGACTCGATGATGATTCGCGATTTACATCAAAACAAGCACCCGGTGCCATTTGTACCGGGCACGGAACTGACCGGTAGGGTGGTGGCAGCTCATCCGGGCTCTAGATTTGCCGAAGGTGACCGGGTCGCCGCGCTGGTATGGGATGGTGGCCATGCTGAGTACGCGGTCGCTAATGAGAACGAGGTCTTTGCGCTTCCCGAAGGCCTAGACCCTGTAACTGTCGCTGCTTGTCTTTCGGTATATTTAACCTCCGGATTAGCACTTCGGCATCGTGCCGGGCTGCAGCAGGGAGAGATGTTGTTGGTGCTGGGCGCCGCTGGTGGGACAGGTCTCGCAGCGGTGGACATCGGTCATGCACTAGGCGCACGAGTACTGGCGGCAGCTAGTAACCCGGAGAAACTTGCGCTCGCAGACCAAAGGGGTGCGGAGTGGCTAATCAATTACCATCGGGAAGACCTCAAAGAGGCATTGCGTCGTACCACACCTGACGGTATTGACGTAGTCTTCGATCCTGTGGCAGGCCCGCTGTTTGAAGCAGCCAACGGTGCGTTGGCTTGGAATGGACGCTACCTGATCGTTGGTTTCACCGGTGGTATGATTCCGCAGTTCGCAGCGAACCGCCTATTAGTCAAGAATCGCTCGGCGCTCGGCTTTTCAATTCGCCACTATATCCGCAACGACAACGACAAGTTGCAGTCAGAGGCTCAACATTTATTTACGGGGCTATTGAATTCTCGCTTGCATCCACACGTTAGCGCTGCTGGGAATCTTCACGAGGCTCCCGGGATGATCCGCCGAATCCTTGACCGTAAGGCCACTGGTAAAATGGTGGTTGTCGTGTAGCGCATTGTGGTGTCAACGGCGGTCACCGTACATCAGATTGGAGTTCTACGGTGTTTTACGTATAGACAAGAGCCTCAGGATCAGACGGTGAAACCCGGGTGTATAAGTTGCCTCAACTACAGCGGTTAGCGGGAATCGATGATTGCTTTACAGCGGCGCGGTTAAGCGAGCTATCTTGATGAATAGCCGCACTTTTGCACAGAATCTTGACCGTTCGGGGAGCTATAGGCTGTCGAACGTATTCTCTGCGTGTTCGTTACATATTCCACATGGCAATCGTACCTTACGGACAACCCAGACATTTTGGATGGCGACCCGATAGCGTTGGAAACGAAATGTACGGATCAAATCACCGCACGACTAGCGCTAGCTGGCACTACAGTGATATTACATCGTTTAACAAGCGACCCCCGATGGTCTGCAAAGCCGCCGGTCGTAGGATTGTATCACACAATGAACCGGTAGCTTTGGCATTGATTGAACATGACGATCAGTTGGTGCTGATACAAAGGACAAAAGCACCATTGACTGGATATTGGATACCACCCGCGGGACATGTGGAAATCGGTGAATCCGTTCCGCAGGCTGTAGTAAGAGAGGCACGCGAAGAAAGCGGACTGGAGATCTCGTTGGATGGTGTGGTGGGAATATACTCCGAACGTGGGAGATCAGATACAAAGTCTCGCATGGTGATTACAGCATTTCGCAGTCATTCGGTAGGCGGTGTTCCCAACGCCGGCGATGATGCTGGTGACATTGCGCTGTTCAGGCGCGGCCAACTACCGCATCAGCCTCCTCCGGAGTGGGGGACATCGCGGGATTATTGGGTCCATGAAGTAATCCAATCGATTCTCGCCAACTGGCGTTGACCGATACGGTAGATAAACATCAGCAAAGAGGACGGAGGCGTGATAAATATCTGAGTTAGTCGCGACTTGATCTGACACCTGGCTTGAAAAAAGTGAGGGTTATCGGTTCTGATGGAAGTGCGAACTTTCAATACAGAACCATAGGAGATAACCCTCATGAATCAGTCTACACAAAGAATCATTGGGAACAAGGTAGGATTGTTGAACTTGGCACAAGAACTGGGCAACGTGTCCAAGGCCTGCCAAATGATGGGCGTATCGCGAGACACGTTTTATCGTTACAAATCAGCCAGGGATGAGGGTGGCGTGGAAGCGCTGCTGGACAAGACCCGCCGTAAACCAAACCCAAAGAATCGGGTTGAACCGCAGGTTGAGCAGGCTGTGTTGGACTTTGCCCTGGAGTATCCGGCCCACGGGCAGGTACGAGTGAGCAACGAACTGCGCAAGCAAGGCGTATTCGTATCGCCGAGCGGAGTGCGCAGCATCTGGCTACGACACCAGCTGCAAAGTCGCAAGCTACGATTGCGGGCTCTGGAGGCTAAGGTCGCCGAAGAGGGGTTGGTGTTGACAGAAGCCCAGGTCATTGCGCTTGAGCGCCAACAGACGCTGAATGAGGCGCACGGCGAGATCGAGGCCGAACATCCGGGATATCTCGGCTCCCAGGACACCTATTACGTCGGGACAATCAAGGGCATTGGTCGGATCTACCAGCAGACCTTTGTTGATACCTACAGCAAGGTGGCGGCCTGCAAACTGTACACGACCAAGACGCCCATTACGGCCGCCGATCTGCTCAATGATCGTGTACTACCGCTGCTGGAGTCAGAAGGTATCGATCTATTGCGGATTCTGACCGATCGTGGCACCGAGTTTTGCGGCCGGCCTGAGCGGCATGATTACCAACTGTATCTGGCGATCAACGACATCGATCATACGCGGACCAAGGCCTACAGCCCACAGACCAACGGCATCTGTGAGCGGTTCCACAGGACAGTCAAGGAAGAGTTCTACGAAGTGGCCTTCCGGAAGAAAGTCTATAGCGAGCTCGACAAGTTGCAGGCCGATCTGGACGTTTGGGTCGATCACTACAATAATGAACGCACGCATCAGGGTAAAATGTGTTGCGGTAGGACACCCATGCAGACGTTACGTGATGGACGGATGCTGTGGGATGAGAAGGTCAGTAATTTGAACTGATCTGACAACCGGCGCTTCGTCGGAACCGTTAACTGTCAGATCGGGTCGCGACCACTACAAATATCATTACCGCGACCCTGCATCCGGTCGCATCAGAATTACCTGACGATATGTTCTATTGCTTGAATTCAGGTGCACTTGGTATCGTAATGACAGTAGGTGAGGTCGGCTATCCAACTGATGCGTTCAGTTGGGATGCTGCGACGGACAAAAAGCGTGTTCGTTTCGGGGTGGATCAAGGTAGCAAAACCATTGATAACCTTAACCGTGCGGACGTGCCGCACTTCAGATTATCGGGCCGGACATATGGTTTTCTTGATTAAGGAACGTCTGAATAAGTGATGCAAACCAGCACGGCCGATTCAATATGTTTGTGTTTTTCATCATAAGGAGCGTTTGCAGGCAGTATTCGGCTCAACATGGGCCGTTTTCTAGCCGTTTTGTGCGCCGTTGCGGTTTATCAGGCGCACCAATCCTATGTCGGGCATCGCAATCGTCGCCGCGCCAGGTACAGATTGGTCAATGCACTCAGTACAAACAAGGCAT
>QQUJ01000013.1 GCA_008501635.1 Pseudomonadota bacterium | reverse complement strand
TTCGAATAACCGCCCGACCTCGCTCATCCACACCATGAACCTGCAACAACGTCTTTGCCACATCAATCCCTACTGTCGTAATCTTCATCTCGGTCGCCCCTTTCTGTTAAGTGGTTTGCTTCACGCTTCCACTGTGGCACTCAGATGCCGGGTAAGGAAGGGGCGACCATTCCATTAAAATCCCGCGCGTGCTGTGTTGAGCCCCAGAGGTGCGCTGGGTAGGCCCGAAGGCGCAGCCAATAGCAACGCTATTGGCAAGTCGAGAACACCGCCAGCGCACCTCTGGGGCCAACCCGAAGGGCCGGGCGCTCGGGGGATTCTGAGATAGATTCTAGACCTGCAACCAGAAAGTCACCGGCCCCTCGTTCACCAGGGCAACTTTCATCGCCGCACCGAAACGACCGCTGGCGACAGGCGCATGCTCCCGCTTAGCCTGAGCAAGCAGGTGAGCGAAGAGCCGCTCCCCAACCTCGGGAGGGGCTGCGGGCGTAAAGCTGGGGCGCATGCCCTTGTGGGTATCCGCCGCCAAGGTAAACTGCGGGACGAGCAGCAATCCGCCCTCGACATCGCGCAGGCTGCGGTTCATTTTCCCGTCACCGTCGGCAAATACCCGATAGCCCAGCACTCGATCCAACAGCCGCGCCGCCGTCGCTTCGCTGTCATCGCGCTCAACGCCGATCAACACCAGCAAACCAGCATCGATTGCTCCGATGGCTTCACCGGCCACCAGTACCTGCGCCTGCTCGACTCGCTGCAGTAAGCCAATCATCCGATTCCCCGCCACCTTGGCGCCGGCAGTCCTTTTGTAGGATATTTCCTACAAGAAAAAGCGCCAACAGCTCAATACTCCTGTCGCCGATCCTCCACTGTAACCCTGTAGGGACTGTGCCAATCTCTACCTACCGTCATGGGGAGACAGGATGTCTACGCAGACGGTGTAGGATTACAACACTCCACGGATGGAGATCCATCCCCTGTCAGCTAAGCACGGCGACCTTAACCCCGGCCATCGCGGCCGGGGTTTTTTAATTGTGACAGCCTGTTTTCAGGTCGTGAATCATCGCCCCGTCAGGCATCGACAGCCCGTGAGGCACGCTTGCGTTCATGCTCCTTGAGTTTCTTCTTGCGCACGCGCACGTTGCCTGGCGTCACTTCGACCAGCTCATCATCGTCGATGAACTCCAGCGCCTGTTCCAGGGTCATGCGGATTGGTGGCGTGAGCAGAATGTTTTCGTCACTGCCCGCGGCACGGATGTTGGTGAGTTGTTTCGCCTTCATCGGATTGACCACGAGGTCGTTATCACGGGAATGAATACCGATCACCATTCCTTCGTAGACCTCATCCCCGTGGCCAACGAAGAGCCGACCCCGCTCCTGAAGATTGAACAAGGCGTACGCCAGCGCCTTGCCGGCGGCGTTGGCAATCAACACACCGTTATTGCGGGTCCCGATTCGCCCCCGCTTTACCGGGCCGTAGTGATCGAAGGTGTGATAGATCAATCCGGTGCCGCTGGTGGCGGTGAGAAACTCCGTCTGAAAACCGATCAGACCGCGTGAGGGAATGACGTAATCGAGCCGCACACGCCCTTTGCCATCGAGGCGCATATCCTGCAGTTCGCCGTAGCGCTCGCCAATGCGCTCCATCACCGCACCCTGATAGAGATCCGGCACATCCAGCGTCAACGTCTCGTAAGGTTCGCAGAGTTGGCCGTCGATCTCCTTGATGATCACCTCCGGGCGCGATACCGCCAGTTCGTAACCCTCGCGCCGCATATTCTCGATGAGAATGGCAAGATGCAGCTCGCCGCGGCCCGAGACCTGGAAACGATCGGGATCGCCCGTCTCAACCACCCGCAGCGCAACGTTGTGCTCGAGTTCGCGCTTGAGCCGGGCCAGCAACTGGCGGCTGGTGAGATACTTGCCCTCGCGCCCGGCGAAAGGTGAGGTGTTGACCTGAAACGTCATGGTGACGGTGGGTTCGTCGACCGTCAGCGCAGGAAGTGCCTCCACGTTGTCCTGATCGCAGAGGGTGTCAGAGATCTGCAGACCATCGACGCCGGTGAAAGCCACGATGTCGCCGGCCTGCGCCTCCGCTACTTCTATCCGCTCCAATCCCAGAAACCCGAAGATCTGCAGCAGCCGCACATTGCGCCGATCACCGTCGCGATCGATCAATGTCAACGGTTGGTTACGCGTGACCGAACCGCGTTTGATGCGGCCGATACCGATCACACCGACATAGCTGTTGTAGTCGAGCGAACTCACCTGCAGTTGGAAGGGTCCAACCAGATCCACATCCGGGGGCGGCACCCGCTCGACGATGGTCTCAAACAGCGGGGTCATATCCCCCCCGCTCACACCCGCGTCGCGCGACGCATAACCTTGCAGTGCCGAGGCGTAGACCACCGGGAAATCGAGCTGCTCATCGGTGGCGCCCAATCGATCGAAGAGGTCAAAGGTTTCGTTCAGCACCCATTCGGGACGGGCGCCCGGGCGATCGATTTTGTTGATCACCACGATAGGCTTCAATCCCAGGCTGAAGGCCTTTTGGGTCACAAAGCGCGTTTGCGGCATCGGCCCATCGACAGCATCCACCAGCAGCAGCACTGAATCGACCATGGAAAGCACGCGTTCGACCTCGCCACCAAAATCGGCGTGACCCGGGGTGTCGACGATATTGATCCGGTAGTCGCGCCAGCGCACAGCGGTATTCTTGGAGAGGATCGTGATGCCGCGCTCGCGTTCCAAATCATTGGAATCCATCACACGCTCGACCAGCGTGGCCCGCTCACCGAGCGTCCCCGACTGTCTGAGCAGCTGATCCACCAGCGTGGTTTTGCCGTGATCGACATGAGCGATGATGGCGATATTGCGGAGATTTTCGATCACAAAAGGGTACCGCCTGTGCAGAGGGTGGCGGATTATAGCAGGAAGCCGGCCCCTGGATAGGGGCGGGATGCTGTAGCTGCGGATCAGCTTCTATCTGGACAGGTAACCGATTCGAAACCCGCCCCAATGGCGACCGTTGACAAAGATGGGCACCGAGAGATCGTGCATCACTTCGCCGGTATCGCGCTTGTAGGTTTGCAGGAGGAAGGGCTTGGTATGACTGCCACAGCGTGCACCGGTGCGGTCATTGAAGATGCGCTTGGTGCGATTGTTCACCAGATCCTTCTGGTAATCCCCACTCAATGGCTGTGAAAATTTCCTGTTGTGAGTGGGCAGATAGCCCCTGTCGTCCACCGCCGCGGCAAAGGTGATCGCCGTACACTCCGCAAGTATCGGCTCCTGAATGGCGGGCAGAACCTCATCCGTGTATCCGTCGAAACGGGTGGTGGATTTTTGCGGATCGGTACCCGGTATGGGCCGATAGTTGCGATCGAACAGATCGTCAATCGTCAGTCGGCCGCTGTTGACGGCCTGTTCGAATGTCTTACCGATCTGCGCAGCGGCCCGCTGCGCAATCGAGCGCACCTGATCGTGCACGGTACCAAGATCGGTATCACCCAGGATTTCAAACAGGGACTCGGCCCGGTCGGAAAGTTGCAACGCCTGTCGACCGACCGATTCGACCTCTGACTCGGTATCCGCAAGGTGCCTCGAGACCGTCTGAATGGATCCCGAGATCTGTTCCAGGTGGGCGTGATTCTGCTCCTCGCCTTCGGCTACAACCCGGATCTGCTGCTCCACTTGACGCGCCTGCTCCAGTACCTCTTCAAACTGCTTGTCGACCTTGGCGGTTTGTTCACTGCTCTCGGCGACCGCATCCACCAGGCTGTGCATCGTACTGGCCGCGCGACCCGTTTCCTCATTGATCTCCCCCACCATCTGACCAATCTCAGTGGTCGCGGCAGTGGTGCGTTTGGCGAGATTGCGTACTTCGTCGGCGACTACCGCAAAACCGCGCCCCTGGTCCCCGGCGCGCGCCGCTTCGATAGCTGCGTTGAGGGCCAGCAGATTGGTCTGATCGGCGATATCGTTGATAACTCCCGTGATCTGTTTGATCTGGTTGGCGCGCGCCTCCAGGCTGGACATCAGCTTGGCGGCAGCCTCGACGCGCGTGCGCATCTGCTCCATCTTCTGTGTCGAATCCTGGATGAACTCCTGACCGATATAGCTGGCACGGCGCGTCTTTTGCGCGGTCTCCACCGATTGCGCTGAGCTCTCGACCGCTGCCTGGACCGTACTGGAGATGATGCCGGCTGCATTGGCAATTTCGCTGACATGGGCGACTTGCGAATGCACCCGCTTCTTCAACATATCGGACGCGAACGAAACCTCCGCCGCCGCCATCGCCATACCGCCGCCAATCTCAGCCATTTGGATCACCAGCTCATTGTGGTTGGTGAAGAATTCGCCGACCTCCTGCACCAGACTCGCGACCGCAGCGGACCGGGGTTGCTGTATATCCTTGATTGAATTGCCATCGGTATCGAGCAACCGTTGGATGTAGCTGATGCCAGCGCCCATGGGTGCGGCGAGCATCAGATAGGTGACCAGGAAAGCGACGGCCGCGCAGACAACACCGATGACCAAAGCCAGGGTTACAGAACCACCACCGATGCTTGCGCCAACCGCAGCCACCACACCGCCCGCCGCGGCGGCAATGAAAAAAGCCGCAAAGGTTTGGCTACCGACATGGTCACTCATGTCTGGACCTCGTTGTTGGTGAGCACCGGCGATTCGTTACTTCGATCATGAAGCGGCGCCGGTTTCGAATTAATTGGGTCCAGTCCTTAGACACGCATTTCCACTCGGTCTTCAACCACCCAGTACTCCCCTGTTTCGGCGGTGCCGGACCAAACTTGAATCTCGAGGGATTCAGCACTGCTCCCAGGGCAATTGGTGAAAACGCCATCCGCCGCGCGTACTGCGATGGTGGTTCTCGTCAAGTTCGCCCTCGAAGCCCTCGAGTACGTTATAGACCTCTGCAAACCCGGCCTCGATCAACTTCTTGCCCGCCTCCAGCGAGCGCTTGCCGCTGCGGCAGATAAGGATCACCGGTGCAGCGCCCGCCTCGCCGTCCAGCGCGCCCCCCAGCATCAGCTCACGGACGCGGGTCACAAAATGGGGATTCACCGTCCAATCCGGCTCGTCCATCCAGGGAATATGAATCGCCCCCTTCGGATGACCGACGAAAAGATACTCCATGGTCGAGCGGATATCGATGAGCACGGCGCGCGGGTTTTCTCCCGCCAGGCGATGGGCATCTTTGGGTGAGAGGTGCTTAAATTCTGACATCTGTTAAGGGTCCTTGAATCGGGTAGACTGCTGCCATTCCTGCCACTACACAGTAGCGTGTAGGCGACACCCCGGCAACTTGGCACGCGCCACCCCGAAACCGTGTGTATTGCAAACGACCATGATCACCATCGCTACCTTTGACACCATGCCCGACGCCCATATCGCCCTCGGTCGCCTCCGTGCCGAAGGCATCGAGGCGTATCTGGCGGACGAGCACCTGGTGCAAACCGATTGGCTATACGCGATCGCTGTCGGGGGGATCAAGCTCCGCGTGGACGCTGCAGATGCAGATCGCGCCCGCGAGATCCTCGCTACCGACTATTCCGCGGACTGCGACGACTAACCCCGTTTTCAGGGTGACTTCTGCCCGACCAACAACGCCTCGCCGCGCCAACCCGCCTTGAGGTCGCCCAGCAGTAGTTCTTCGCGGTAGGCCCGCAGCCGCAAATCACGAAACAGGGTCAGCAATTCGTTGTCTTCCAGACGGTAAGGCCCCGCGGGTGGTCCCGTATCATCAATACGCGCAGTGGTGAAAGTCTGGTAGAAGAGCAGCCCCTGCGGGCGCAAGGCATCCACCAACAGCGGAGCCAGGCTGCGTTCGAGAAAATGGGTCACAACGATGACATCGAAACTCGCTGCCGCGGGGGGTGCCGCACAGACATCGCGTACCTGCGCCACCATCGGCAGCCGGTGCTGCCGAGCGAAATCCCCGAGTTTCTCGACCGCCACGGAGGAGATATCCCAGGCCTCTGTCGTCAACCCGTGTTGCGCGAGAAACAGCGCATTGCCGCCGAGCCCCGAGGCGAGATCCAAGGCACGGCCGTGCGCCGGCAGCAGATGCGCGTAGCCACGCAGGACGAAAGCGGGTTGTGCCTCCTGTACCGAGCTGTCTCGATACCGGGCATCCCACTTGGCCTGCTGGGCTAGGGCGTCGTCGTTCACCACAAGAAATCTACCGGCGCCAGAAGCTGGGGGTGAAAAGTACCAGCAGAGTAAAGATCTCCAGGCGCCCGAGCATCATGGCGAAGACCAGTATCCACTTGGCGAGATCGCTCAGATCAGAATAGTTGGCCCCCACATCGCCCAGCCCGGGTCCAAGATTGTTGAGGCAGGCGGCAATTGCGGAGAACGCCGTCACCTGATCGAGACCGGTTGCCATCAGCAGCAGCATCATGGCGCTGAAAGTCACCACATAGAGTGAGAAAAACCCCCACACCGAACTGATGACACGCTCGGAAAGCGCCTTGTTGCCGATCTTCACCGGCACCTGTGCGCTGGGATGGATCAGACGTTTGATCTCGCGCTTTCCCTGGTGATAGATCAGCAACCAGCGAATCACCTTCATGCCACCGCCAGTGGACCCGGCGCAGCCGCCGATGAAGCTGGCGAAGATCAGCATCACCGGAAGAAAACTTGGCCACGCGTAGTATTCCGCCGTGGTGAAACCCGTAGTGGTGCCGATGGAAACCGCCTGAAAGATGCCGTGGTGCACGGCAGTGCCAAAGTCACTGAAAGTGCCCGAGTAAATCAGGTAAGCGGTGGTGATCGTGGCCAATACGCCCAGCACGGTGAGATAGGCGCGCACCTCGGGATCGTCCCAGTAGAGGCGCAGGGAGAGGCTGCGCCAGGCCATAAAGTGCAACGCGAAATTCATGCCTGCCAAAAGCATGAACACCACCGCAACCGCCTCGATCAGCGCGCTGTTGAAATAACCCATACTGAGATCGTGTGTGGAAAATCCGCCGATCGCCACGGTGGAGAAGGCGTGACCAATCGCGTCGAACAGTGTCATGCCGGCCAGCCAGTAACCCAGCCCGCACAGGATCGTCATCCCCAGATAGATGTACCAGAGCGCCTTGGCGGTCTCCGTAATACGCGGAGTGAGTTTGGTGTCCTTCATGGGGCCGGGGGTCTCGGCCCGATAGAGCTGCATGCCGCCAACGCCGAGTATCGGCAGAATCGCCACCGCCAGCACGATGATGCCCATCCCTCCCAGCCATTGCAGTTGCTGGCGATAGTAGAGGATGGCATGGGGAAGGTCATCGATACCGATGATCACCGTGGCACCGGTAGTGGTCAGTCCCGAAAGCGATTCAAACAACGCATCGGTAAAACTCATGCGCGGGCTTTCGGCCAACGACAACGGCAGCGCACCAAACAAACCCAGCACGGCCCAGAACATCACCACTACGACAAACCCATCGCGCAGGCGCAACTCCCTCTTCATGGCCGCTGTCGGCAGCCACAGCGCCAATCCGGTACCCAGAGTCACCACGAAGGCCAACAGGAAGGCGAGGGTCGCACCGTCGGCGTACCAGAGCGCCACCCCGATGGGTGGCAGCATGGTCAGGCTGAAGATGGTCAGTAACAGACCGAGGATGCGTTGTACGGCGACCAGTTGCATGGCTATCAGATGAAGGTGACGCCAACCTGGAAAAGTTTTTCCACCTGGGGCACATACTTTTTATCGACGAGGAACAGAATGACATGATCCTCCGCCTCTATCAGCGTGTCATGATGGGCCATGAGCACCTGATCGCCGCGCACGATGGCGCCGATCGAGGTGCCGGGTGGCAGGGAAATATCCTCGATAGCGCGACCCACCACCTTCGAGGTTTTGGCGTCGCCGTGGGCGACAGCCTCAATCGCCTCGGCCGCGCCACGGCGCAGGGAATGCGCCACGACCACGTCACCGCGTCGCACATGGGTAAGCAATCCGCTGATGGTCGCCTGTTGCGGCGAGATGGCGATGTCGATGGTGCTCGATTCAACCAGATCCACGTACGAGGCGCGGTTGATGAGCGCCATCACCTTACGCGCCCCGAGGCGCTTGGCCAGCATCGAGGAGAGTATGTTGGCTTCGTCCTCGTTGGTCAGCGCGCAGAAAATGTCGGTGCTATCGATGTTCTCTTCCAACAGCAGCTCTTCGTCTGCGGCATCGCCCAACAGCACGATAGTGCGATCGAGCTGCTCGGAGATCTCGCGCGCGCGCGCGGCTCCACGCTCGATGAGTTTCACCTGATAGGAGTTCTCCAGGGCCTGGGCAACCGCTTTACCGATATTGCCGCCACCGGCGATGACGATGCTCTTGACCGGGCGATCAAGACGCCCGAATTCGCCCATCACCTTACGTATGTCTTTTTTGGCCGCGATGAAGAAAACCTCATCGTCGGCTTCGATGACAGTATCGCCTTCGGGGATGATCGGCTTGTCGTGACGGAACACGGCCGCCACCCGTGTCTCCACACCCGGCATGTGTTCGCGCAACGCCTTGAGCTGATTGCCCACCAATGGACCACCGTAATAGGCGCGCACCGCCACCAGACCCACACGGCCGTCGGCGAACTCCAGCACTTGCAGTGCACCAGGATGCTCGATCAGCCGCTGCACATAGTCGGTAACCAACTGCTCGGGGCTGATCAGCACATCGACCGGTAACGCCTCCTGCGCAAAAATGCCGGGGCGCGAAAGATACTCTACCGCGCGCACCCGAGCGATCTTGGTAGGCGTATGAAACAGGGTGTAGGCAATCTGGCAGGCGATCATGTTGGTCTCATCAGAGTTGGTCACCGCCAGGATGATGTCGGCGTCTTCGCCGCCGGCGCGCTCCAGAACCTCGGGATGTGAGGCATAACCGACGACGGTGCGCAGATCGAGCCGATCCTGCAGCTCGCGCAGACGTACCGGATCACGATCGACGATGGTGATGTCGTTCGCCTCGCCAGCCAAAATGCCGGCTACCGACGCGCCGACCTGGCCGGCGCCAAGGATAAGAATTTTCATGCTTGATCAGGTCTGTCGCTTGGCAATTGTTGTTCTTGCGTCTGAAGTTGATCTGGTTTACTTCTCGGCGGCGGTTTGACGCGTGCTGATCCCCAATCCCCGCAGTTTGCGATAGAGATGCGTGCGCTCCATTCCAACCAAGGTCGCGAGCTGGGCAATGCTGCCGCCGACTTGTTGCAGATGATGCTCCAGGTAACTGCGCTCGAACTGCTCGCGCGCCTCGCGCAGCGGCAGTTCAAAATCGACGACCGCCCCACCCGTCTGCGTGACCACCTGCACCACCGGTTGGGCACCCAAGGCCGCGCTCACCTCATCGGGCCCGATCTCCTCGCCGCTGCCCAGTATCAACAGCCGCTGTACGAGATTCTTCAGTTCGCGGATGTTGCCGGGCCAGGTGTGATTGCGCAAGCGGTTCTGCGCTGCCGTGGAGAACCGCCGGTAGGGCAGATTCTCGCGGGTAACGAAATAATCCACGTAAAACGTCAATAATTCGGGCACATCCTCACAATGTTCGCGCAGCGGCGGAACCTCGAGCGGCACCACATTGAGATGGTAGTAGAGATCTTCACGAAAGTGCCCCACTCGCACGTCCTGCTCCAAATCGCGATGCGTTGCGGCAATGATGCGCACGTTGACGTTGACCGGCGAATTACCTCCAACGCGCAAGAACGAGCGCGTCTCCAGCGCGCTCACCAATCGCGCCTGGGTTTCCGGATCCATGTCGGCGATTTCATCGAGAAACAGGGTGCCGCCGTTGGCCTGCTCGAGACGACCGTAGTGGATGACCTCGCCTTCCTCGCTGCCGAACAATTCGGTTGCTGAATTTTCACGGGCGATGGAGCCGACGCCTACGACGATGAAAGGTCCGGTGCGGCGCGGACTATGCGCATGAATGTAGCGTGCCAATGTCTCTTTGCCGGTGCCCGGTTCACCGGTGAGCAGCACCCATGTTTCGTGCTCGGCGATCCGTTGCGACTGTTCGCGAAGATGCTGCATCAGGCTGCTGCGACCGCCGGGCTCGATTTCAGTGAGCCCGTGTTCGCGCAGTTGGGCATTCTCGCGCTGCAGGCGCTCGATCTCCATCGCACGGGTTACGGTCAACTGCAGCTTGGCAATCGACAGGGGTTTTTCGATATAGTCGTAGGCGCCCAGACGCGTTGCTTCGACAGCTGTCTCCACCGTACCGTGTCCCGACATCATGATCACCGGACAAGGCAGGCCATCCTCCTCCGACCACTCTTTCAGCAGCGATACACCGTCGAGATCGGGCATCCAGATGTCGAGAAGAATAAGGTCGGGGCGACGTGTGCGCAGCGACGATCGCGCGCTCTCCGCGCAGTCGGCCACCTCCACCTCGTACCCTTCATCCTCCAGGATCTCCTGGAGAAGTTGGCGGATGTCGGGTTCATCATCCACCACCAGTATGTGCGGTCTGCTCATCGCTTGGCGGCTCGGGTGGTGTTATGGGCATCGCCCACGGTATCGACCGCTGAGATTGCTTCTTGCGTCGCGTCGATCACCGCGGCCGGCAGGCGGATGATAAGGCAGGCGCCGCCTGTCGGTGCGGACTCGGCCCATATGATACCACCGTGCTCTTCGACAATTTTCTTCACGATCGCCAGGCCCAATCCGGTCCCCTTGTGTTTGTTGGTGACGTAGGGTTCGAAAGCATGCGGCGCGATGTCGCTGGGGAATCCAGGTCCATTGTCGCAGAGCTTGAGCTCAGCATAGCGATTGCTGCGCTCCTCGATACTGCGAGTCTCAATCTCGATCACTGCCTCCGGCAGGTCCGCCGTTGCCTCCTGGGCATTCTTCAACAGGTTGTGCAGCAGCTGCCGAATACGACCTGCGTCGACTTCCACCACCGGGAGATCTTCGCTTAGCGTCACCGCGAGGTGCAGATTGTCGTGATCACGGACATGCCGATAGAGTTCAAGCACCTCGCTGACCAGATTGTTGAGTTCGGCCGGCGCCAGTTTCAGCGGCGGTGGTCGAGCATAATCCGAGAAGGCGTTGACCATCTCTTTCATGGTCTTTACCTGCTGCACGATAGTGTGAGTGTACCGATCCAACGCACGCGCCTCTTCGGCGGGCAGGCGGCCCAGGTACTTCTGACGCAGGCGCTCGGCAGAGAGCTGGATCGGCGTCAGCGGGTTCTTGATCTCGTGCGCGAGGCGCCGCGCCACTTCGCCCCAGGCCGCATCGCGCTGCGCCTGAACCAATGCGGTCACGTCATCAAACACCACCACAAATCCGCCGCCGGTCTCCCAGCCGGGCAGCGCCGTGCCACTGCACATCAGTACCTTGCGCGATCCACTGCCGGGCAATACCACCTCCTGATTCCAGTCGCTGGTGGTGCCTGACAGGTGCTCGATCAGGGTCGTGAAAAAAGGTTTCAATGTCGGCTGGCTGGCTGCCAGGGCATCGAGATCACGGCTCACCCACTGCGCGGCCTCGATGCCAAGAATCAGCTGCGCGGCCCGATTGATGCGCAGAATACGCAGTTCATCGTCCAGCGTCACCACGCCGGAGGAGAGATGGCCCAGCACCGCTTCGAGGTAGGCATTCTGCTCCTCCAACAACTGCTGGCTGCGCCGCGCCTCGGCGCTGGTGCGGGCGATGCGCCGGGTCATGGTATTGAACGACTGGACGAGAAAGCCCATCTCGTCACGTGTGCTGAGCGGTACCCGTTTGGCGTAATCCCCCGCAGCCACCGCGCGCGTCCCTTCCGCAAGATCGCGAATCGGTGCAGCAATTCTGCGCGCCGAGAAGAACGCCGCCAGCACCGCAGCCAGAATACTCAGCAACAGCACCAGCGAGAGGGTCAGGGTAAAACTGTATTTAAGTGGGTTGCGCAGAAACGTCAGCTCTTTGTATTGTGAGAACGCCTCCTGAACGCTGGCGGCGAGCGTGTCGGCGCTTTTGGGGACTACGTACAGCGCCTGCAGCGTGCGGCTCTCACCCCCGGGATCGGTGACCAGCACCTTGACGACGGCGCGGACATGCAGACCGGTGTTGGGAATCGGATCAAGCCCGACGTACGATCCGGACTGGCGCACCTGCAGCAATACCCCTTCGCCCGGCTGGTTGGGCACCAGCACCGTCGAGTCGGAGCTGCTGGTCGCCAGCACGCGACCATTGCCCGCGAGCAAAGCCAATTCGGAGGCACCGCTTCCCGAGCGCAGATCATCCAACGTGACGGCAATCTCGGCGGCGGGGACATCGGCCAACTCTCCGGCCATCTGCTCGGTCTGACGCAGTGCCTCGCGCATACGCAGATCGAGCGCAAGGCGACTCAGTTCGAGAGAATCCTCCAGCGCCTTCTCGATTTTCACATCGAACCAGCTATCGATGCCGCGGTGAAGGAACTGCAGCGAAAAATAGTAGACCACCAACACCGGCGCGACGGAGAGCACCACAAAAATCGCTACCATACGCACCGTCAGGCGTGCACCGGCGACGCCGCGACGATACTGCGACACCAACCGATAGAGATTGACGCCGATCAATCCGAGCAGGGCGGCCAGGCCCAGCACGTTGATGACCAGCAGCACTGAAAACATGCGTCCGAAGCGCGTCGAGTTCTCCGTGGCATCCCCCATCAGAAAGAGTGAGACCAGCAGTATGGCCCCCAATGGAATGAGAGGTACCCACCCGGTGGTGAGACGCTTCAGGAGTTCAGGGACCATTCGTACCATTCGCTCACCAGACGCCACTCATCCGAGAGATAAGCGACCGGCCGCAAGGGGGAAGGGAGCGATTCGATATCGAGCCGCACGCGCAAACGTGCCTGATAACGGGTATCGGGCTTGAGTAGTTTTTTGTCGAGAATCGGCACATCCTGCATCCGCCCCATGACCTCCAGCGCCGAATACAACGATGAGAAACTGCGCTGGGCACCGCTGTTGAGACTGGTCAGCAGGTACTGACGGCTCAAGGCGTGAAACTGCAGCAGATAGAACTGGCTCAGTTCCGCAACATCCTCGTTCAACCAGTACCAGCGGCCGCGGTAAACTTCGATCTGAATCTCGACGGTCAGCGGGACACCGTTCTGCAGTGCCTCACGTACGGCTTCGCTGAATTGGTAGGAGATTCTAGCGTCGAGCCTGTAGACACCTTCTTCCAATCGCGTGCCGGCCTGCTCGACAACAAAAACGCCCCCGTCGGCCCATGTCGCCGTTGCCGCCACTGCGCTCCACGCCAGGAGCAACGTCGCCAGTATGCTGAACAGCTGGCGATGTCTTCTTTCCCGGCGCATCTGTGTGTTCGCTTGCACGAAGCGCTGACCTCCGCCCGCAATCACGCGTCAATCGGTTGCGCGTTTTATGACACACGCGTAGTAAAACCCATCCATCCCCGCCGCGCCGGCAAGAATTTGTCGGCCCACCGGCTGCGCCCTGCCCCACTCGGCCGCGATGGGCACATTCGCGGCATCCGTATGCGCGGCAACGAAAGACGCCATGCGCTCGCTGTTCTCTTGCGGCAACACCGAGCAGGTCGCATACAACAGCATACCCCCCGGCTTGACCAGCGGCCACAAGGCCTCCAGCAGCACACCCTGGCGGTGTGTCAATTCGGGAATATCCGTCGGGCGGCGTAAAACCTTGATATCGGGATGGCGGCGAATGACGCCGGTACCCGAGCAAGGAGCATCCAACAGTATGCGATCAAAGGGCACGCCATCCCACCAGTCCTGGGGATGCGCGGCATCCGCCGCACGCACTGTCGCCGTCAAATCCAGTCGCCGCAGGTTGGACTCCAACGTGGTCAAGCGCTGTGCGTCGACATCGATCGCCATCACCTCGGCGAGTCGCAGCTCCTGTTCCAGGATATGACAGGTCTTGCCGCCGGGTGCAGCGCAGGCATCGAGGACGCGCTGACCGGGTGCCAGCTGCAACAATGCGGCGGCCAGCTGCGCCGCAGCATCCTGTACCGACACCTCGCCGGTGGCAAACCCCGGCAGGCTACGGACATCCATCGCCCGTTCGAGGCGCAGCGCCTGGGGACAGTAGGGCAGAATTTCAGCCGCAATGCCCGCGCTTTGCAGACGGCGTAAATATTCGCCGCGCGTGGTGCGCAGCGCATTTACCCGCAAAGTCATCGGGGGACGCTGGTTGTTCGCAGCGACAAGCGCTTCCCAATCGTCGGGCCAGGCGCTGCGCAGCGCCTCCAACAGCCAGCGAGGATGGGCGGAAGCGGCATCAGCCGCCTCGACCCACCCGGACACCGCATCGCGTCGGTTTTGGAGCTGGCGCAGCACCGCGTTGACCAGCCCAACCGCCCAGTCCTTCCCCAGGTGGCGCGTCGCCTCCACGGTCTGGGACAGCGCCACGTGATCGGGCACGGCAAGATGCAGCATCTGATAGATGCCGGCCAGCAGCAGTGCATGCACATCGCGATCGCGGCGGCGCAGCGGGCGATCCATGAGGTGCGCCAATACCGCCTCCAGCGGCTGCAACCAACGCAGAACGCCGTAACTGAGCTCCTTCGCCAGGCTGCGCTCCTGGAGCACCAACCCGGCGGCTGCGACATCGAATGCTGCGTTCAGCGAGCGCCCTTCGTCGATCACCTGCTGGAGCACCCGCGCAGCGACTGCCCGGCCGCTGGGAACACGACGCGGCAGTTTGGGGGGGAGGCGTCGTGCTTTCATCGCGGGACAGCGATCGTGGCTCCGAGAATGGTATCCGAGAGATCGCGCGAGTTGACAAAATCAGCAGCCGGCATCCGTCGCGAGCCGGCGGGTTGCAACTCAAGTATCCGCAAAACCCCGTCACCGGTCGCAACATCCACCCCGCTGCCCCCGCTGCGGAGCACAGTGCCTGGCAACGCAGGGCTCGCCTGCCCGAGCGGCTCGGCGCGCCAGATACGCAACGGTTGTCCCCCATAGTCGGTATAGGCCACCGGCCAGGGATTGAACGCCCGGACCGCGCGATCCAGTTGCGCGGCAGAGCGCCGCCAATCAATGCACGCCTCCTCCTTGCTGAGCTTCCTGGCGTAGGTTGCAGAATTCTCATCCTGGGGCCGGGCGCGGATAGACCCGGTTTCCAATGCCGGTAGCGATGCCAATAAAAGCTCGGCGCCCATAACCATCAACCGGTCATGAAGGGACTGCGCCGTTTCGGTCGTTGCGATTCTGGTGGCGGTCTGGGCCAGCATGGCCCCCGTATCCAGACCTTCATCCATCTGCATCAAGGTAATACCGGTTTCGCGATCACCCGCCTCGATCGCGCGCTGAATGGGGGCGGCACCACGCCAACGGGGCAACAGGCTGGCATGGATGTTTACACACCCCAATCGCGGTGCCGTCAGCACTTCCTTGGGAAGAATCAGTCCATAAGCCACAACCACCATCAGATCGCTGTGCAGATCGGCCAATCGCTGCTGTTCCGCCCCATCCCTGAGAGTGAGCGGCTGTTGGATCGGGACCCCTGCCGCCAGCGCCGCTTCTTTTACCGGGCTGGTGTGCAGCTTGCGCCCGCGACCCGCCGGACGATCCGGCTGCGTGTAGACCGCACAGACTTCGTGCATCGACGCCAACAGGGCCAGGAGCGGCGGAACCGAAAAATCCGGCGTGCCGGCAAAGATGATTCTCAACCGTATTTCCTCGAATTTGGGGTGGGGTACGCGCCTCGCGACTCGTTTTCAGATTTGCGCCGTCGCTCCGGCCTTCAGTGGCCTTCGGTCACATCGTCTGGCGGCGCTGCTTCTCCAGTTTTTTACGGATGCGTTGACGCTTCATCTCGGAGAGGTAATCCACGAACAGCTTGCCATCAAGATGATCGATTTCGTGCTGGATACAGACCGCGAGCAACCCATCCGCATCCAGTTCCAGCGCCTCCCCGTTGCGATCCAACGCCCTGACGCGGACCTGCTCGGCACGCGATACGGTTTCGAAGATTCCGGGAACCGAGAGGCACCCCTCCTCCATCTCCTCCACACCGGAGTGCTGAACAATCTCCGGATTGATGAAGCACAGCGGCTGGTTCTTCTCCTCCGACACATCGATGACCACCACCCGTTGAGCGACATTGACCTGCGTTGCCGCCAGGCCGATACCGGGAGCGTCATACATGGTCTCAAACATATCCTCGACCAGGGTTCGAATCTCCGCTGTCACTTCTGTGACCGGCTGAGCCTGGGTGCGCAGGCGGGGGTCCGGGAAATGCAAAATGTCGAGTTTGGCCATAGAGAGAGGTTATCCGGAATGTGGGCCGGTTCGCAATTTGACGAAACTGCATAAATAATGGCCGCCAAGTTACTGATAAGTTCAAAAATTTGTTTTACGATACTCTTTGAGCGGCACTGTTTTTCCGCTACACTCGGGTCAAATCTGCCCTGGCGCGACACCACGATGCCCGCTTAGGCGCAGATGCTGGTCAATTTTGCAGACCGTAAATAAGGGATGACCATGTCTAGAACAAAATGGCTTGGCCTGGCTTTTGCCCTGTTGTGCAGCCCGGGGCTCCTGGCCGATACGATAGCCCTGCAACCCGATCATCCGGACCGCTATGTCGTCAAAAAGGGCGATACACTGTGGGATATCTCCGCGATGTTCATGCAGGACCCATGGCGCTGGCCGGAAATCTGGCACGTCAACCCTCAGATCGAGAATCCTCATCTAATCTACCCCGGCGACATCATCGCGCTGGTGTTCGGCGCCGATGGCACGCCTCAGTTGCAACTGCTGCGCGGGCGCCAAACGGTCAAGCTCTCGCCTCAGGTGCGTGGCACACCGCTGCGTGAAGCGATCCCACCGATCCCGATGGATGCCATCGCTCAATTCCTTAACGATTCACGTGCGGTGCTCACGCCCGAAGAGCTGGAGAACGCACCCTACATCGTGGAGAGCATGGATGGCCACCTGATCGCCGGCACTGGCGACCGTATCTACGTCCGCTCGGTCCCCGATCGCAGCTCGACCCGTTTCAATGTCTACCGACCGGGCAAGGCCTACAAGCGTCCAGGCAGTGAAATCGCCTTGGGCTACGAGGCGCTCTACGTGGGCGACGCCACGCTGGAGCGTACCGGCGATCCCGCCACGCTGGAGCTGTCACGCACCGTACGCGAAACCCTGATTGGCGATCGTCTGCTGCCGGTGGGCGAGGAGATCATCCAACAGAATTTCTACCCCCATCCGCCCGCCAAAGAGGTCGACGGCGCAATCCTGGCGGTAATCGATGGCGTTTCGCAGATCGGTCAGTATCAGGTTGTGGTGATCGATCTCGGTACCGAGGATGGCATGGAACAGGGCAATGTGTTGGCCGTCTTCCAGCGTGGCGCCAAGATCCGGGATGTAGTCACCAAGGTGGACAATCAGCGCGTTCAGCTCCCCGACGAACGCTCCGGACTGATTATGGTATTTCGCCCCTTCGAGCGGGTGAGCTACGCCCTGGTGATGAACGCCACCCGTACCATGCATATCGACGACGCGGTACGAAACCCTTAAAAGCAGTTGGTCAATTCGAAACGGCCCTGGGGGCATACCCCGGGGCCGCGTGACGAGACAGCGAATCGCGACATGGAAGCTCCGACAGCGCTGAACACCCGGTGATCATTCCCGAATCCCTGCGCGCACACACCGAAGCAGTCCGTTGGCTGCTACTGATCCGAGCCCCGGGGTTGGGCACTCGAACCGGTGCCCGCATCCTCGAGCATTATGCTTCCCCCACCCTGATTCTCGACGCGGCGACCGAGAAACAGCAGCTCTGCGGGCTCAAGCGCACGGCCATCGATTATCTCAAATCACCCGACTGGGGGGTCATCGAGTCAGATCTTGCCTGGTTGAACCAGCCCGACCGTCATCTGATCACCCTCGACGACCCACACTATCCCGCCCTGTTGCGCGACATTCCCGATCCCCCGTTGGCGCTTTTTGTTCACGGGGATCCGGAGTGTCTCGTCACCCCGCAACTCGCTGTTGTGGGCAGCCGCAATCCAACACCCGGCGGGCGCGAGAACGCCTTCGAATTCGCCCGTTATCTGGTAGGTTCAGGCCTCACGATCACCAGCGGATTGGCGGCCGGTATCGACGGCGCCGCTCATCGCGGGGCGCTGGCAGGAGGCGGGCGCACTGTGGCCGTCGTCGGCACTGGTCTCGACAGGGTCTACCCCGCCGAGCATCTCGAGCTTGCCCATACCATCACCTTGCAGGGCGCGCTGGTCTCCGAATTTGCTTTGGGCAGCCGACCAGCGCCGGGCCACTTCCCTAAACGCAACCGGCTGATCAGCGGATTAAGTCTGGGCACCCTGGTCGTTGAGGCAACACCCCATAGTGGATCGTTGATCACGGCCAAGCTTGCCGGCGAGCAGGGACGCGAGACCTTCGCCATTCCTGGCTCGATTCACAATCCGCAGGCCCGCGGTTGCCACGCGCTGATCCGGCAGGGCGCCAAACTGGTCGAGACGGCCACTGATATCCTCGAAGAACTTGGTCAATTGGCTTCCACGCTGGGCCCACCGACGCGAACGCCCGCCACCGATCCGGCTATCGAAACCACCCTCGATGCAGACTATCAGCATCTTCTACAGCAGCTCGATGACACCCCCACCCCGGTCGATACCCTTGTGCAGCGCAGCGGATTGACGGCCGAAACCGTTTCCTCCATGCTGCTGGTGCTTGAGTTGCAAGGTTATGTATCATCTGCCGCCGGTGGCCACTACACGCGACGGGCCAAAAGGGTTTGAAATGAAGGAAAACATGCTGGACGTCCTGGTGTATCTGTTCGAGAACTATCTCGATACGGACGGACCGGCCACGCCCGATCAGGACACCGTGCGCGAGGAGTTGGAGGAACTGGGCTTCGCCGGCCACGATATTGACAAGGCACTGAGCTGGTTGGAGGAGCTCGCTATCTATCAGCGTGACCCCAACGACCTGACCTCCCAGGCGCCGCATTCGTTACGCCATTACACGACTCTGGAAGCGCGGCGCATCGACCCGGGATGCCAGGGATTTCTCCTTTATCTCGAGAGCATCGGCATTCTCGATCACGCCAGCCGCGAGTTGGTCATCGATCGCGCCATGGCGCTGGAGAACGAAGACATCACACTTGAGCAGATCAAGTGGGTCACGCTGCTGGTGCTGTTCAACCAACCCGGCCGGGAAGCGGCCTTTGCGTGGATGCATGATCTGGTCTATGACATGCCTTCAGGGTCGTTGCACTAAAACCTGCACAGTGTAGCCGCGCCCCGGCGCAGCCCACCCTTGGACCACCCGACTATCAGGGGCTTTGGAAGGGGCTGGTGGCGCATCGCCGGTACATCCGCGCCGGACAACGATGAAAACCTGAATGGGAGATCATGAGCAAGAACCTAGTCATCGTGGAATCGCCTGCCAAGGCCAAAACCATCAAAAAGTACCTCGGCGCCGACTTCGAGGTCATGGCCTCGTACGGTCATTTGCGCGACCTGGAACCGAAAGAGGGTGCGGTAGACCCCGACCATGGCTTCGCCATGCGATACCAGACCATCGAGAAGAACGAAAAACACCTTGCGGCCATTGCCAAAGCGTTGAAAAAAGCCGATCAGCTCTACCTCGCTACCGACCCGGATCGCGAGGGTGAGGCGATATCCTGGCACCTGCTGGAGTTGTTGCGCGAACGCAAGCTGCTCGCCGATCGCGAGGTACACCGGGTGGTCTTTCACGAGATCACCAAACGCGCCGTACAGGAGGCCATTTCGCACTCCCGGGACGTTTCGCTGGATTTGGTCAACGCCCAGCAGGCTCGGCGCGCACTCGATTACCTGGTCGGTTTCAATCTCTCGCCGCTGCTCTGGAAGAAAGTCCGGCGCGGGCTCTCGGCCGGGCGCGTGCAGAGTCCCGCACTGCGCATGATCGTCGAGCGCGAAATCGAGATCGAGAAATTTGTCACCCGCGAGTACTGGTCGCTCGCGGCGGTGGCAAGCAAGGACAAGCAGGAGTTCGATGCCAAGCTCACGTACTACAAAGGCAAGAAGCTGGCGCAGTTCGATATCAACAAGGACAAGCAGGCCCAGGCCGCCCGTGAAGACCTGCTGCGCATCGCCAAAGGCTCCCTTCAGGTGGCCGCCGTCGAACGCAAACAACGCAAGCGCAACCCGGCCGCGCCCTTCACTACCTCGACCCTGCAGCAGGAAGCGGCGCGCAAGCTGCGCTTTTCCGCTCAGCGCACCATGCGTATCGCTCAGCAGCTCTACGAGGGCGTGGAATTCGAAGGTGAATCGGTCGGCCTTATCAGTTACATGCGTACCGACTCGGTCAATCTCGCCGCCGATGCCCTGGAAGAGATTCGTGCCTACATCACCGAGCGCTTCGGTGCCGACAAGCTGCCCGGCGCCGCGCGCACCTTCAAAACCAAAACCAAAAACGCCCAGGAGGCGCATGAGGCGATACGTCCCACCTCGGTCCTGCGCACCCCGGAAGCAGTAAAGAAAACCCTCAGCGCCGACCAGTACAAGCTCTACGAACTGATCTGGAAACGCACCATCGCCTGCCAGATGATCCACGCCACGCTCGACACCGTGGCCGCTGATCTCGCCTGCGGCGACAAAGCCACTTTTCGCGCTACCGGTTCCACGGTGGTGAATCCCGGTTTCATGGCGGTCTACCGCGAGGATGTAGACGAAGGCCAGAAGCAGGAAGAGGACAATAAGCTGTTGCCCCCGCTCAAAGAGGGCGATCAGGTGGAATTGATCGACGTGAAGGCGGATCAGCACTTCACCGAACCGCCGCCCCGGTACGGTGAAGCGAGTTTGGTCAAAGCGCTGGAAGAGCATGGCATCGGCCGCCCGTCCACCTACGCCTCCATCATTTCGACCCTGCTGCAACGCGAGTATGTCATCCTCGACAATCGCCGCTTCAAACCCACCGACGTGGGGCGCATCGTCAGCAAGTTCCTCTCCGAGCACTTCACCCGCTACGTGAACTATGACTTCACCGCGCAATTGGAGGATCAGCTCGACGCCGTATCACGCGGCGAACAGGAGTGGATCCCGCTGATGGAAGCGTTCTGGAAACCGTTCAAAACGCTGATCGAAGAAAAGGACGAATCACTCAAACGTAGCGATGTCACCCACGAGGAACTTGACGAGGCATGCCCCAAATGCAGCAAACCGCTGTCGATCCGCCTCGGGAGACGCGGCCGCTTCGTGGGCTGTACCGGTTATCCGGAGTGCGACTACACGCGCGGCCTTGAGGAAGAGGGGGAGGCGGCCAGCGCCGAGCCCGAGGTGATCGAAGGGCGCGAGTGCCCAAAATGCGGCAGCCCGCTGATCATCCGCACGGGACGATATGGCAAATTCATCGGTTGCAGCACCTACCCCAAATGCAAGCACATCGAGCCGCTGGAAAAACCCGCCGACACCGGCGTGACCTGCCCGAAATGCAATGAGGGTACGTTGCTCAAGCGCAAATCACGCTACGGCAAGATCTTCTATTCGTGTGCCACCTATCCCAAGTGCGACTATGCGGTTTGGAACGAACCGCTGGCCGAACCCTGCCCCGATTGCGGCTGGCCGGTGCTCACCATCAAAACCACCAAACGTCGCGGCACCGAAAAGGTGTGCCCGCAGAAAGAGTGCAAGTTCGCAGTCCCCCACGAGGGCGTGGCCGAAACGGAGTGATCCTTTCGGCACCCCCCAATACATCCACTACCAGTAGCGAGTTCGACCATGTCTGAATCCTTTGTCGCTATCCTGATGGGCTCAGATTCCGACCTCCCGGTCATGGAGTCCACCCTCGAAACCCTGAGAGCGCTCGGTGTGCGTGCCGAGATGAAGATCACCTCGGCCCATCGTACGCCGGACGCGACGCGCGCCTACATCGAGAATGCCGAGCACCGTGGTTGCGGCGTCTTCATCTGTGCTGCAGGCCTGGCCGCCCATCTGGCAGGCAATGTTGCCGCGCACACCATCAAGCCGGTTATCGGCGTGCCGCTGGATGCCGGATCGCTGCAGGGGATGGATGCCCTGCTCTCCACCGTGCAAATGCCCGGCGGGATTCCGGTCGCCTCGGTCGCCATCGGTAAACCGGGTGCCAAGAATGCCGCCTATCTGGCGGCACAGATTCTTGCAGTGGGCAATGCCGAACTGACTTCCCGCCTGCGTGAGGAGCGCGCCCGCAACGCCGCCGCTGTGCTGGCCAAAGACGAAGCCCTGCAGCAACGCCTCAACGCCAGCGACTGAGGTCACATGACGCCCTGGCAGTTGCGCCACGCCGCTCGCATCATCTTCGCGGGCGGCGTGGTGGCTTATCCCACCGAAGCGGTATGGGGCCTGGGCTGCGATCCCGCCAATTTCGCATCGGTACTGCGCATCTGCGAGCTCAAGGGCCGTCCGACCGCCAAAGGGTTTATCGTCATCGCCGCCGATCTCGCGCAATGTCGCCCGTGGCTCGCCCCCCTGACAGCTGATGAAGTACGGCGCATCACCGACCGCGGACCTGTGCCCACGACCTGGTTGGTGCCGACCTCGTCCCACGCGCCGGCGTGGCTGAGCGGGGAGCATGCCACCCTGGCGGTACGCATCACCCATCACCCCGTCGCCGCCGCTTTGTGTCGCGCCGCAGGAATGCCACTGGTTTCCACCAGCGCCAACCCTGCCGGCGCTCCACCGGCGCGTACGGCTCTGCGCGTGCGGCAGTATTTCGCCAACCGGCTCGACTACATCCTGCCCGGCGCCACGGCAGGGCTGCGCCGGCCGAGCCAGATCCGCGAACTGCGCGGCGAACACATCGTGCGCGGCTCCTGAGGGACCGGGACTGTGAACTCCGTCATCGCCGCCCTGCTCCCGGTATTTCTCCTGATCGCTGTCGGCTATGCGCTGCGTCGCTTCGGGCTACCGGGAGAGGGTTTCTGGGTGCCGGCGGAGCGACTCACCTACTACGTCTTTTTCCCCGCGCTGCTGGTCTACAACCTCGGCCGGGCGCCGCTCGCAGGGCAACCGGTCACCGATCTGGCCGCCTCGATGGTTATCGCAGTAGTTGCACTCAGCCTGCTGTTGCTCGCGCTGCGCGGCCCCCTGCGCATGAGCGGACCGGCATTCACCTCGCTGTTTCAGGGAAGCATTCGCTTCAACACCTATATTGGCATTGCGGCCGCCGCTGCGCTCTATGGGGCAACCGGCCTCACGCTCGCGGCTATCGCAATGGCCACCATGATCCCACTGATCAACGTACTGTGCGTGGCCGTGTTGACCCGTTGGGGGAGCCACGGCCGCTCAGCCGGTGCGTTGGCGGTGCTGCTGGGTATCGTGCGCAACCCTCTGGTGCTGGCCTGTGCCACCGGCATCGCCCTTAATCTCACAGGCATCGGCGTCCCCGTGCCTGTCGATGGCGTGCTCGATATCCTGGGCCGCGCTGCGCTGCCCATGGGCCTGCTGGCTGTAGGTGCGGGACTCAATCTGAGCAGCCTGCGCCAGGCGGGGGGCGCGATGGCGCTGAGCTGCCTCACCAAACTGATGATCATGCCGGGACTGATGTGGCTAACCACCACCCTGCTGGATCTGCCGCCCACGGCAACGGCCATCGCAATATTGTTCGCGGCACTGCCCGGTGCGACCAGCGCCTACATCCTGGCACGGCAACTGGGGGGCGATCATGAGCTGATCGCGGGCATGGTGACGCTGCAGACCGGGCTGGCTGTGATCACGCTTCCCTTCACCCTCACCCTTCTTACCTCCCTTTAGGCCGTCGGCGTATAACCTGGTTTTCCTGTATTATCAGACGACTCCAACAACACCCCGGGCCCTGACGGTCTCCACGCAGGGTCGCCGCATAACAGGCAAGGAGCTGCAATCGTGGCCAATCCCTCCGACTCATCCAACGGCTTCTTTCCCGGACTGCGCATGCGTCGCATGCGCCGCGACGATTTCTCGAGACGCCTAATGCGCGAAAGCCGCTTAACCGTCGATGATCTGATCTATCCGCTTTTCGTCCTGGAGGGAAAAGGCCAGCGCGAAGCAGTCCCTTCGATGCCCGGCGTGGAACGGGTGAGCATCGACGAGTTGGTGAAGGAAGCCCAGGAGCTGATGCGCCTGGGCGTGCCGGCCCTGGCGCTGTTCCCCGTCACGGCGGCAGAAAAGAAGTCGGAGGATGCCGCCGAGGCCTTCAACCCTGACGGGCTTGCCCAGCGGGCCGTGGCCGCCGTCAAAGAGGCCTGCCCCGAGCTGGGCGTGATTACCGACGTAGCGCTCGATCCGTTTACGACCCACGGCCAGGACGGACTGATCGACGATGAGGGCTACGTGCTCAATGACGAGACTGTCGAGGTATTGGTGCGTCAGGCGCTGTCCCACGCCGAGGCAGGCGCCGATGTGGTCGCACCCTCGGACATGATGGACGGGCGCATCGGCGAGATCCGCGATGTGCTCGAGGAAGAGGGTTATATCCACACCCGTATCCTCGCCTATTCGGCCAAGTACGCCTCCAGCTTCTACGGACCGTTCCGCGATGCGGTTGGCTCGGCCGCCAATCTCGGCACGGGCAATAAATACACCTATCAGATGGACCCTGCCAACGCCGAGGAGGCGCTGCGCGAGGTGGCGCTGGATCTCGAAGAGGGTGCCGACATGGTGATGGTAAAACCCGGCCTCCCCTACCTCGACATCGTGCGCCGCGTAAAGGACCAGTTCGGTGCTCCCACATTCGTCTATCACGTCAGTGGCGAGTACGTCATGCTCAAGGCCGCTGCCGCCAATGGCTGGCTCAATGAACGAGCCTGCGTGCTGGAAGCATTGCTCTCCATGAAGCGCGCCGGCGCCGACGGCATCCTCACCTACTATGCCAAACAGGCCGCCTTCTGGTTGCGCGGGGAGGCATGAAACCCCTGTGTCATGAAACTGTCACATGCATCCTGATAGGGTGCAACCGAATATGAATCTGATGAACGAAACTGTGGAAACCACCACCGCCCCGGTTGTCGCGGCGCCGATCAATCTCGACGCCCCGGAACTCTATCTCAACCGCGAACTGAGTCTGCTGGAGTTCAACCATCGCGTTCTGGAACAAGCCCGCAACCCCGATACGCCGCTGCTGGAGCGTCTGCGCTTTCTCTGCATCTCCAGCCGCAACATGGACGAATTTTTTGAGATACGTGTGGCGGGTCTCATCCAACAGGTCGAGTACGGGGCTATCCAGGTGGGACAGGATGGGCTGACACCGCAGGAACAGCTCGCGCTGATTGGCAAACGCGCCCACGAAATCGTCGCCGAGCAGTACCGGGTGCTCAACGAGGAGCTGATTCCGGCGCTCGACAAGGCTGGTATCCGCTTCGCCAAACGCGCCCACTGGAACGAACGGCTGCGTGACTGGACACGGCGCCACTTCAACCGCGAAGTACTGCCGGTGCTCACCCCCATGGGGCTCGATCCCGCGCACCCTTTCCCGCGCATCCTCAACAAATCGCTGAACTTCATTGTCTCACTGGAGGGCAAGGACGCCTTCGGGCGCGAAAACACCATTGCCATCGTCCAGGCACCGCGCTCGCTGCCGCGCCTGATTCACATCCCCAAGGAGTACGCCAAAGGCGAACACGACTTCGTCTTCCTCTCATCGATCATCCATGCGCATGTCGGTGAACTGTTCCCGGGCATGACGGTGACGGGTTGCTACCAGTTCCGGGTCACCCGCAATAGCGATCTGTTCGTCGACGAGGAGGAGGTAGACGACCTGCTCAAGGCATTGGCCGGTGAGCTCCACGCCCGTCGTTTCAGTGATGCCGTGCGCCTCGAGGTGGCGGAGAATTGCCCCGCGCACATGGTGGATTACCTGTTGCGCCAGTTCGAGCTCGGGCCCGATAACCTCTACCGTGTACAGGGGCCGGTGAACCTCAATCGGTTGGCGGCCATCATCGATCTGGTGGACCGGCCGGATCTCAAATACCCGCCCTTCGTTCCCAGCCTGCCGCAGAGAATCTCGCGCAACGAGAACCTGTTCGACGTCCTGAAACGCGGCGATCTTCTGTTGCACCACCCCTTTCAGGCGTTCATACCGGTGATCGATCTGGTCAACCAGGCCGCCACCGATCCCGATGTCCTGGCCATCAAACAGACGCTCTACCGCACGGACCCCCAGTCGCGTCTCGTTGATGCGCTGGTGCGTGCCGCCCGGGCCGGCAAGGAGGTGACGGTGGTCATCGAGTTGCGCGCCCGTTTTGACGAAGAGGCCAACATCGCGCTAGCGACCCGGTTGCAGGAGGCCGGCGCCCACGTGGTCTACGGCGTGGTGGGTTACAAGACCCACGCCAAGCTGCTGATGGTGGTACGGCGCGAAGGGCGCAATATTCGCCGCTATTGCCACCTCGGCACCGGCAACTACCACGCCGGCACTGCACGCCAGTACACCGATTACGGCTTCATGACCTGCGATCGGGACATCGGCGAGGATGTGCATAAACTCTTCCACCAGCTCACCGGCCTGGGCAAAGCGATCAAGCTGAAAAAACTTCTGCAGTCCCCGTTCACGCTCCACAAGGGGATGATCGATCTCATTCGCCAGGAAGCCGATAATGCACGCGCGGGCAAGCCCAGCCGGATAATCGCCAAAATGAATTCCCTGGTTGAACCGCAGATCATCCGCGCTCTTTACGAAGCGTCGCAAGCGGGGGTGAAGATCGAGCTGATCGTCCGCGGTATCTGCTGTCTGCGCCCCAGCGTGCCCGGGGTTTCTGAAAACATCAAGGTGCGGTCCATCGTCGGGCGATTCCTCGAGCACCACCGTGTCTTCTATTTCGAGAATGGCGGCGAGCCACGGCTCTATATCTCCAGCGCCGATTGGATGAACCGCAACTTCTTTCAGCGCGTCGAGGCGGCCACCCCCATCGAGGACAAGAAAATCATCCAGCGCATCCTGCGCGAGATTACCCTCTACCTGAAGGACAATACCCAGGCCTGGCTACTGGAATCCGACGGGCGCTACAAGCCAACCCAGCCCCGCGGCCAGAAGGTGCGCTGTGCACAACTTGAACTGCTGGCCAAATTGACCACCTAGATCCCGCCTCATCAAACTGGCATGGCACCGGCAGGCTTTGCTATCCTTCGGTGGTCTCTCGCAGCACATCCAAACTCTCCCCTGATGAAGAAACAACCCGAGGCGGTGGCGCTAATCTCCGGCGGCCTGGACTCCATGTTGGCGGCCAAGGTGGTGATGGAACAGGGCGTTCACGTAGAAGGGATCAATTTTTACACCGGCTTCTGTGTGGAGGGCCACACCCACGCCATCCGCAAACGCAACCAGGAGAAGCCCAAGCGCAACAATGCGTTGTGGGTTGCCGAGCAGCTGGGCATCAAGCTCCACATCGTCGATATCGCCGAGGAGTACAAGGACGTGTTGCTCTACCCCAAGCACGGCTACGGCGCGAATCTCAACCCCTGTCTCGATTGCAAGATCTTCATGGTCCGCAAGGCCCTGGAGTGGACCGAGGAGAACGGCTTCGATTTCGTCATTACCGGTGAGGTAGTCGGGCAGCGGCCCATGTCCCAGCGTCGCGACACCATGCCGGTGGTGGCCCGGGAATCAGGCGCTGAGGATCGCCTGCTACGACCGCTGTGCGCCAAGCTCCTCCCCCCGACGCTGCCCGAGCGTGAGGGCTGGATCGATCGCGAGAAGCTCTACGCCCTGAATGGTCGCAACCGCAAGCCGCAGATGGCGATGGCCGCTGAATTCGGGATCAACGATTACGCGCAACCGGCTGGCGGTTGCTGCTTTCTTACCGACGAGAGCTACGCCAAGCGGCTCGGCGATCTGTGGCAGGGTCGCGGTGTGCGCGACTACGACCTGGATGACATCCTGCTGCTCAAGATCGGCCGCCACCTGCGCCCGCGCCCGCACTTCAAAATGATCGTGGCGCGCGAAGCCGGGGAGACCAAGTTTCTGGAAGGCTACCGCAAGCGGTATACCCATCTCTTCACCGTCAGTCACAACGGCCCCATGGTGTTGATCGATGGCGAGCCGAGCGATGACGATCTGCTCCTCGCCGCACAGCTCACCGCGCGCTTCAGCCAGGGTCGTGAGGCCGAGAGTGTCAGCGTCGCGGTGACCCCTCTGGGTGGCGAACGTCGCACCATCAGCGTCAAGCCGCTGCTGCAGGAGGAGATCCCTCCGGAATGGTATGTATGAGCCACCATGTGCTGGATGCCCGCGGGTTGCTCTGCCCGATGCCGGTGATCAAGACCCAGAACGAGATCCTCAGGCTCGCCCCCGGCGACACCCTGGAGGTAATCGCCAGCGATCCCGGCGCGCTCAACGATATTCCCGCCTGGTGCCGGATTCATGGTCACAAGTTAGTGAGCACTCACCGCGATGAAGACGATGTCCGGGTAAGAATCGAGGTGTGTGCGACATGAGCGACGACGCCGTCATCGACGACCTGCAAACCGCCGAGGAGTCACGCTACCGCGTTGCGCGCCGCGTAACGGTCATTGGCGCGATCGTCAATCTGTTGCTCGCCATCATCAAGATCGTGCTGGGCTGGATCGGTCACTCCCAGGCCCTGATCGCCGACGGGATTCACTCGCTGTCGGATCTCATCAGCGATGGTGTGGTGCTGGTGGCCTCCAAGCACGGTAGCCGCGATCCCGATCCCGAGCATCCCTACGGCCACGGGCGGATCGAGACGCTCGCCACGGTAATCGTCGGTGTCTTGCTGTTTATGGTTACCGCCGGAATCCTCTACGATGCCTCGTTGCGGTTGCTTGAGCCCGAGAAACTGCTGACGCCCGGCTGGTTGGCTTTGGCGGCGGCCGTGGTTTCGGTGATCGCCAAGGAGATCCTCACCCGATACACGCTGGCCGCCGCCAAACGCATCCGCTCATCGCTGTTGCGCGCCAACGCCTGGCATCATCGCAGCGACGCCATCTCCTCAGTGGTGGTGATCATTGGCGTTGGTGGCTCCATGGCCGGACTGCCCTACCTCGACGCCGTCGCCGCCATCTTCGTCGCGCTGATGATCGCCAAGATCGCCTGGGATCTCAGCTGGGAGGGGGTTCGCGATCTGATCGACACCGGCCTCGATGCCGAGACCGTCGAGCGCATACGCCAGGTGATCATGTCGGTGGAGGGCGTCGAGGCCATGCACATGCTGCGCAGCCGACGCCTGGGAGCCGATGCGTTTGTCGATGTGCACATCATGGTCGATTCCATGCTCAGCGTCTCGGAGGGTCATCTGATCAGCGAGAAGGTGCGGGCGCGGCTGGTGCGCGAACTCAAGGACGTCTCCGATGTCACCGTTCATATCGATCCCGAGGACGACGAGGAGGTCATCCCTTCGGTCGGGCTGCCGATGCGGTCAAAGCTGCTGGCTGCTCTGAATGACGAATGGAGCGGCATCGAGCACGCAGCCAAGGCAGAACGCATCATCCTGCATTACCTGGATGGCAAGGTGCATCTCGAGGTGGTATTGCCCGTGGCAGTGGCGGAATCGCGGGAGGCGCAGAAGCAACTCAGCAGTGCCCTGCACGAGGGTGCCAAACGGCTGCAATACGTGGGTGAAGTCCGTATCTACTACCATTAGGCACCAAAATGGTGCACTCTTTTTTTACCGCACCATAATAGAGCGCATGGGGTGGGCAATCGATGAATACATAACCATCACGCTCTCTGTGGTGACTCCCTGATCCGGAAAAAACAGCTGCTTATTCCTGCAATTTCGCGTATTTTATCCGCCCGTTCAGGACAGATTGTCCAATCCCCGATTAAACCGCTGGCCCCGCTCGATGGGAAAATCCATGGCACGGTTCATGCTTTCTGATGGGGACACGAAATTCAGAGCCGCCCCGGAAGCGGCATCTCATAACTCTGCGGAGGAAATTCAATGTCCGGATCCGATGTGCTCAAGATGATCAAGGATAACGAGGTCAAGTTTGTCGACCTGCGTTTTACCGACACCCGCGGCAAGGAGCAGCATGTGACCATGCCGGTCACCATGGTCGACGATGAACTCTTCACCGACGGCAAGATGTTCGACGGCTCGTCCATCGCCGGTTGGAAAGGGATCAACGAATCCGACATGGTATTGATGCCGGATCCCGCCAGCGCCGTACTGGATCCCTTCTCCGAAGAGGCGCAGATCAACATCCGCTGCGATATTCTCGAACCCAATACCATGCAGGGCTACGAGCGCGATCCACGCTCTGTCGCCAAGCGCGCCGAGGCCTATCTGCAATCCACCGGCATCGCCGACGTCGCTTACTTCGGACCCGAGCCCGAGTTCTTCATCCTCGACGATATCCGCTGGGGCACCGACATGAGCGGCTGCTTCGTCAAGATCGACTCCGACGAGGCCGACTGGAACTCCGAGCGCGTTTACGCAGGCGGTAATATCGGCCATCGCCCCTCCGTGAAGGGCGGCTACTTCCCGGTACCGCCGGTCGATTCGCTGCACGACATCCGTCACGCCATGTGTCTGACCATGGAAGAGATGGGTGTGCCGGTCGAGGTGCACCACCACGAAGTCGCCACCGCCGGTCAGTGCGAGATCGGCACCAAATTCGGCCCTCTGACGCAGCGCGCCGACTGGGTGATGATCCAGAAGTATGTCACCCTGAACGTGGCCCATGCCTACGGCAAGACCGCCACCTTCATGCCCAAGCCTCTGGTCGGTGACAACGGATCCGGTATGCACGTCCACCAGTCCTTGTTCAAGGATGGCAAGAACCTGTTCTCAGGCGATCTCTACGGTGGTTTGTCGGAAACCGCCCTCTACTACATCGGTGGTATTTTCAAGCACGCCCGTGCACTGAACGCCATCACCAACCCGTCCACCAACAGCTACAAGCGGCTGGTCCCCGGCTTCGAAGCACCGGTACTGCTGGCCTACTCGGCACGCAACCGCTCGGCTTCGGTGCGTATTCCCTGGGTGTCGAGCCCCAAGGGCCGCCGCGTCGAAGTGCGCTTCCCCGATCCGATGGCCAATCCCTACCTGGCGTTCGCGGCCATGATGATGGCCGGTCTCGACGGCATTCAGAACAAGATGCACCCGGGCGACGCCATGGACAAGGATCTCTACGACCTGCCCGCCGAGGAGTTGAGGGAGATCCCGACCGTTTGCCATTCATTGGATCAGGCGCTGGATTATCTGGACAAGGATCGCGAGTTCCTGACTCAGGGAGGCGTGTTTACCAACGATATGATCGATGGTTACATCGCGCTCAAAATGGACGAGGTAACCCGTCTGCGCATGACCACTCATCCCATCGAGTTCGATATGTACTACAGCCTGTAGTCAGACGCGGTACCCGCACTGCCCGGAAACCCCCGCTCAGCGGGGGTTTCTTTTTTGTCTGTGCATTGTCGCTCCGAGGCTGATTTCGTATGCTTGCGATACGCCCTTTGAATCGGATCCGGTGATATGAACAGGATGCTCGCCTTCGTTATCACGCTGTTGCTGGCCAACGCTGCCCACGGTGTTGTTTACAAATGGAAAGATAGCGCCGGGGTGATTCACTACAGCGATCAACGACACCCGGGAGCGGAAGAGGTCACCAAGGTACCCATCCAGACCTATAAACCGTCCACGGCGCCCGCCCGCGAGAACACTGAAACCAAGGAGACTGCCACGACTGGGAGGTACGCAACCCTCACTTTCGTATCCCCGGCCAACGATACCACCATCCGGGACAACGAAGGCAACGTTGCCATTCAGTTGGGCATCGAACCGCCCCTGGCAGCCGGTCACGCAATCGCCCTGAGTATCGATGGCGTGCGTCAGGAAAAGACCGTGTCCGCCACCACGTTCACGCTGTCCAACATGGCGCGCGGCACTCACACCTTGCTGGCCACCGTCATCGACGATCAGGGCAACGAGCTGAAGAGTACGGAAGCGTTGACGCTGCACATGGTCCGCCAATCGGTGCTGCTAAGACCCCAAGACGCCAATCAGCCCAACGAAGGCCCGGTTCAGCAAGCGCCGCAGGCCCCTCGGTTCAGGCCTGACCCGGCGAAGAGCAAGTTCTAACCGCTCTTCCGCTCGGTACTCCCACCAAATGCACTATAATGGTGCACGCAAGCAGGCTTGCTGCCTGAGTCCCGGCTCTATGCCTGTACGCCGTCCTGGCATCCCTAAAAACAGCCTACGGACGTTGTACTAACGCATTGTAGTTACGACCTTTTTGAGCCGGGATTCGTGCTGGCTCCGGCTTCACGCACTTGTGGTTCGCTTCTTGCACAGGTAACACGGCTATGAATGAAGTCCTGCACCACAAGCGTGAACTGAGTATCGGCGCGGTCGAAAACCTCTCGACGGCGGTCGTCCTGCTGGATGAAGCGCTGTGTATGATGTACCTCAATCCAGCCGCAGAGATGCTGCTCGGCACCAGTTCGCGCATGGTCAGCGGCCGCCCGCTAGCCGAGCTGATGCCCGAATCCCACGCCTTTCTCCACACACTGCTCAACTGCCTCGCATCGACGCAAACCATCACCGAGCGCGAACTTTCACTGTCACTGATCGACGGACGACGCGTTACCGTCGACTGCACCGCCACACCGCTCGCCGACCAGGGGCGTGGTCTGCTGTTGGAGATGCAGCAACTAGATCGCCATCTGCGCATAGCGCGGGAAGAACACCTGCTTTCGCAACAGCAGGCCACCTCGGCGTTGCTGCGAGGCCTAGCTCATGAGATCCGCAATCCGCTGGGCGGTTTGCGTGGCGCCGCGCAACTGCTGGAACGCGAGTTGCAGAATGCCGATCTGCGCGAGTACACACAAATCATTATCAGCGAAGCTGACCGCCTGGAGGGATTGCTCAACCGCATGCTCGGCCCACGCGGAGGTCGCAGCAAGAGCCCTACCAACATCCACCAGGTGCTGGAGCGGGTACGGGTACTTGTTCAAGCGGAAGTCGACCCCCGGGTTCGCATCCTCACCAACTACGATCCCAGCATCCCTGATCTTCAGGCAGATCCCGATCAGTTGATTCAGGCGCTGCTCAATATCGTGCGCAACGCCGCCCAGGCCTTGGGTGAGAGCGGCAGGATCACCCTGCAGACTCGCATCGAACGCCAGTTCACCATCGGCAACCACCGCCATCGTCTGGTGGTACGGGTAGATGTCATCGACAACGGCCCCGGCATTCCGGCGGCGATGATCGAACAGATCTTTTATCCCATGGTCACCGGTCGCCCGGACGGCAGCGGTTTGGGTCTGTCGATCGCCCAATCGCTGATCAACCAGCACGGCGGACTGGTGGAGTGCGCCAGCGAGCCGGGACATACCGAATTCACCGTACGCCTGCCGTTGGAGAGCGCGCATGAGTAAGCCCGAGAGAATCTGGGTCATCGACGACGATCGCTCGATCCGTTGGGTACTGGAAAAGGCCCTGCAGCAGGCAGACATGCAGGTCACCTGCTTCGAGAACGCTGATGGCGTGCTCGATACTCTGCGCAAGGGTCAACCCGACGCCATCATCACCGACGTGCGTATGCCGGGCATCAGCGGACTGGAACTGCTCGAGCAGCTGCGCCAGGAATACCCTGACCTGCCGGTTATCATCATCACGGCGCACTCCGACCTGGACAGTGCTGTGTCGGCCTACCGCGGCGGGGCCTTCGAATACCTGCCCAAACCCTTTGACGTCGATGAGGCGGTGGAACTGGTACGCCGCGCGGTGAATCACCGGCGTGAAATCCATGCCCCTGTCAACGGTGATGCGCAACCCCCGCCGACACCGGAAATCATCGGCGAAGCCCCTGCCATGCAAGAGGTATTTCGCGCCATCGGCAGACTCAGCCGCTCCAATATCACGGTGTTGATCAACGGCGAATCGGGTACGGGCAAGGAACTGGTCGCCCGCGCCCTGCATCGCCACAGCCCGCGGGCGGACAAGCCCTTTATTGCGCTCAACATGGCCGCCATTCCGCACGACCTGCTGGAATCGGAGCTCTTCGGTCACGAAAAAGGCGCGTTTACCGGTGCGGCCAACATGCGCCGCGGCCGCTTCGAACAGGCAGACGGCGGTACGCTGTTTTTGGATGAGATCGGAGATATGCCCGCCGAGCTACAGACGCGGTTACTGCGCGTTCTCGCCGACGGCGAATTCTTTCGAGTCGGCGGCCACTCTCCCGTGAACGTCGACGTACGCATCATTGCGGCCACGCATCAGAACCTGGAATCGATGGTCCAGGCGGGCAAATTCCGCGAGGATCTCTTCCACCGCCTCAACGTGATCCGCGTGCATATCCCGGCACTGCGCGAGCGGCGCGAGGATATCCCGCTGCTGTTGCGTCACTTTCTCGACCAGGCAGCCCGTGAATTGGGAACAGAGACCAAGATCCTGCGGCCCATGACCGAGGCTTATCTCTGCCGGCTCGACTGGCCGGGCAATGTGCGTCAACTCGAAAACACCTGTCGCTGGCTGACCGTAATGGCCTCCGGTCGCGAGATTCACCTCGACGATCTGCCTCCGGAGCTGCGTACCGGGGAGACCGCCACGATGGCTTGCGACGATTGGGGGCCGGCGCTCGAAAAATGGGTGGAGCAGCAGCTGTTGCGCGGCAGAGATAACCTGTTGGACGAGGCCGGCCCGCGCTTTGAGCGCGTCCTGATTTCAACGGCGTTGCGTTACACCGGTGGTCGTCGCCAGGATGCTGCGAAGCTGCTCGGTTGGGGGCGCAATACGCTGACGCGCAAGATCAAGGAGTTGGGCATAGCAGGAGTCGAGGAGCAGGTTTGAGAGAGCGTTGGAACTACGCGCCAAAAGTTTTAAGAACCTATCAACCACAAAATACGCGAAGTTCACAAAGCTTCCAAAGGCGGTTACACAGCCCGCGATAGGCTGACGCAACACGCATGGAGGGAGGGATGAGTAACGCAACTTACCGCAGTATCGGAAACCTGCAGAGTGAATTACTTTGTGTGCTTCGTGGTTAGGGCCTTGCGCCAGCTCAATACACCTCGCGCAGATAGATGCGCCGCGGCGGGCCCGAATAGATACCGAAGGTGGCACGTCCCACGGGATCGTTGTCGTGATTACCGTCGCCGTCCCAATCGTAGTCGAGATGGCCCGGTGTGTTGCCCACCACATCCACGCCACCATCGTTACCGCTGCCTGGCGCTGCCAGGGTGACAAAACCGGAACCCGCTGCCAGCGTCACGCCAGTGACCGTCGTATCACCGACACCCAGATTGCCGGTGAAACTCAACGGCGGCAGACTGAAATCCCCCGCCACCAGACTCGTACAGGTGTCGGCGGTATGCGTGACGAAGCTGTAGACCGTGGCCGGTGTCGGATCGATATCCTCCCAGTACTCGATCGCCAGTGGTACCGGCAGGGCTACCAACTCCGAACCGAAGGCATTGCGCAACACGACGCGCCCCCAGCGCATTGCCTTGCCATTGTCGAAAGCGATACCACCACCAGCGGTGGCGCTGCCGACGGAATAGTTGCCGTTGTTGGCTGCCGCGGGATCGTAGATCACGGCGTCGGCATCGCGCACGTCGATCGACAGCGCAATCTCGGCATCGAAGGGCGCCAGGGGTGCACCGCGTTGAAACGCGAGCCCGGCACCGGCTGCGAAGGTCAGTGTGGCATTGCCCGAACCCAGGTCGACGATAACAGGATCCGGCACCGGTAGACCGGCAACATCCAGCGTTCCGGTCAGCGCGCTGTAGAGCTTGTTGGTGAGACTGGCATCGGTCATGCGGAACCACGTGCCGGTGTAGTTCTGCGTTGTCGCACCAAGTGCATTACGCGCGGTGACATTCAACACGGGTTGCGTCGTATAGTTGAAAACCTGCCCGACATAGGTGAAGGAGCCGGCGGCGCATTGCGTTGCAAACTCCGGCGCATTGCTGCTGACGGAAAAATCGAAGGGCGTGAAGCGGCCGATCACGCCGCTCCAACCAGTGAGATTCACACCGACGGTATTGAGAAAATCGCTTGCCGCCACACCCATCGTGAAACTGCCCACCTCGCCGTACTGCAAATCGATCGGTGCTGCAGCACCGCCGGCAAATTCCCCGGCACCCACTGACACCGGACCGGCACCGGCGCGGGTGAGCGTACCCATGACACCGGCAGCGGGCTCATAGGGCAGCGAGAGCGCCGCTCCGGCATCCAGCGTGGTATTCCATGCGTAGGCTGCGGTCGTCGAGTTATTGCCGAGATCCGCACCGGGATCGGGCACGCCGTCGTTGCCCGCATCATCGACGCCCTGCCATCTCACACCGCGCACTGTCGCCTGGAAGCTGGTTCCTGCCGCTGTAAAGATGGCGCCTCCCGGAATATCCACCCCGGGATTGACGGTCGCACCCGCCTGCGCATTGACCACCGTCGCTGCGAAGGGGCGCACGGTAAGCGTCGCCGTACTGCCATCGATAGGTCGTGGATTGCCGAGGTCATCCACGGCGAAACCGCTGGTATCGTCACGCAGACTCACTGCGTACTTACCGACATCGGTGGTAGTCAAGGTGAAATCAGCTTCACCTGCCGTGAAACTCAGCGTGAGGTTATTGGCGCCAGGCAATGCATTCGGTAGCGTTGCCACACCTATGGTTGGAGCCACAGCCACCACCGGATGATCGGCATCGTCCGTGCGCCACACCTTGAGATCAGTGTTCCCGGCGTAGCCCGTTTCGATTCCGCAACTCGGTGACACCGCCGCATCGCGACGCCAGAACTCGACATGGAAATCGTGATCGCGCCCGGCCACCACCTCGGTGCTGCCGGTGCCCGGGCAACTTGCCCCTGTGCAGGTAGTGGGGGTGATAACAAACGCGTTGTCGCGGAAACTCAATAAGGCCGAGGTCGAGGTGACTCCCGTTCCACTGTCAGTGACGGTGATCCGCAGATCGTCAGCATGCACATTGGCAAGATCGAGCACGATAGAGCCGTTATCACCCGCCGCAAAACCGTAGGTTGCCGCCCCGTCATCGGCCACGCCATTGTTGAGCACACCTGCAGCACTAGTGACGCTCCAATCGCCATGGCTGCTGGAAGTCGAAAGCGTCACCACACCCGGATAGCTGGTCACCGGACTTCCTCCCGCATCCTCGGCGGTGATGGTAATCACCTGCGGCACACAAGTACTGGCACTCCCGGAGCCGATATTGATATCGAAGTGATCGACATTGGAAACCGGGCAGAGGTGGCGCGCATTCATTGCCTCGAGTACCTGGGTGGGGGTCAGCGCGTTGGCGTAGACACGGACCTCATCGATCAGGCCATCGAAGAAATATTGACTGCTTCCCACCCGCTTGCTGATAGCCAATGGATCGGTGGTCTGCACCAATGTGGTTGCCGCAAACGTCGTTGCGGCGCGCTCCACGCCATTGACGTAGAGCCTGAGACTATCACCGGAGAAAGTCAGGACAACGTGACTCCAACTGCCCAATGGGGCGTAGATCAACGAGGCAGAAACCTCATAGCGCCCTGCCACCGTCTCGGCTCGCCCTTTCAACACTCCGCCTTCAGAGAAAATGCCCATTTGCGCACGACCACTACCGCCACCGTGTACCGATTTGGCCATGACTTGCCGCACACCGCTCCAACTGTCCGGATTGACCCAGGCAGCGTAAGAGAGGGTGTCAGAGCCATTGAGCACTGCGCTATGAGGTATCTCGACGTAGTCATCGACACCATCGAACACGCCATAACGACAGGTACCCGGACTACCCGCAGCAACCGGAGAGAAACTGGCGGTCGCCGCCCCGCCATAGGATTGGCCGTGACTCCCACGCCCGGTGCTGTCACGAACCTCTCCCGCTGCACCGAGCCATCCCGCTTCGTCGAAGCGCCACTCGCCCAGCAACCCTATCGAGGCATGAAATGGTCCGGAAAAAACCAGAATACCCGCCCGTTCGGTGGTGTGATTGCGCTCGCTGTCGCGGTAGATATCCTCGTCAACGGTCAAACCCACTGCGGTGGTACTCAGACTACAGCGCCGCAGCCACCCGCCATCCCCTCCGTTGTGGGTTATCGCATGCGCTACCACCAACGGACTGACGGTATAGGTACCAACAAAGGGAACGCTGTAGCAGCCGTTGTTCCAACCGCGAATGTTCTGATTGGAGGTGATCGTTTCGTAATCTATGGTCGACCCCGTCACATCCTCGAAGCTGCCCTGTATTCCCGATTGAATCGCCAACCAGCCGATCGCCTCGGCAAGCGTCACGGATCCGGCCGCCACTTCACTGCGTTCCAACGCGACCTGCAAACCAATGGGGGAGACTGACTGTTGGGCGGCCGTGAGCCAGGGTACCGAGGGGCTGCCCGGGGGGGTGGCCGCTTCATTGTTCATGGTTTGAATCTGGGCCAGGGCGGTCGGTGTACCGGCAAATGGTGTGCCGAAGGCGACGCTCTGCCAACTCTCGGCACCACTCACACCGTTACCGTGTTGTACCGCCTGGGTAGTGACACGCCCTGCTTCCAGCACGGTGCCATCCGGCAGACGATGCGTACCCGGGGTAACGGCGACGTAATGCACCTCCATACCGATGTGTGGCCCGTCGTTGCCCGTCGGCTCCACTTGCGCCAGCTCAAAACCGGTCGTTGTGATGTTGCGCACCCGCACGGAACTGGGATCGCTGCCTTGGTTTGTCGCCACGACAAAGACCAGCGGAATGCTGCTGAAGGGTTGCGTGAAATTCGCGCTGGTGAAATTGGGGCTCGCAGCGGTGCTGGGCAGATTGACCACGCCCGCTTCGAGCTGCCACGCCGCGTCTGTAGAGGCCGGGGGAGGATCGGGGAAATCGGCATCGAATGCAGTGGAAAAAACCGCGATGCCCGCGCCTTCGGTGGTGTGACTGCGTTCGCTGTCGCGCGCCTGGTCTTCATCGACCGTAAACCCCGCCGCCGCCGCATTCAGGCTGCAGCGCCGCAACCAGCCGCCATCGCCGCCATTGTGCGTGTTCTTGCTCGCAATGACGATCGGTGCCGCTGCGTAGCTGCCAACGAAACTCGTTGTGTAGCAGCCGTTGCTCCACCCGCCAATGGAATTGCCAACGACGCGTGTTTCGTAGTTGATCGTTGCGCCCACACTGTCGGTGAAACTGCTGTTCAAAGCTCCGGCGATCGCGATCCATCCCACGGATTCGGCGACACTGACGGAGCCGCTGTTGACCTCGCTGCGTTCCAGGGCAACCTCCATGCCCGTCGCGGTTACCGAACGGTGGGTGGCCGTCAACCAGGGGACGGATACGCCGGAAGGTGGCGAACCCACTTCATTGGCCATGGTCTGTATCTGAACCAGCGTCGCAGGCGTACCACCAAATGGGGCAGCGAAGCCGACACTGTCCCAGCCTTCACCGCCACTGACGCCGGATCCGTGCTGCACGGATACAGTCGAGTGAATACCGGCCTGGATCCAGTTACCATCCGGCAGCTGATGGATTCCAGGCTGCACGGCGATGTAGGGCACAGTCATTGCGGGATGCGGGCCATCAGCGCCGGTCGGTTCGACCTGGACCACTTCAAAGCTCGTTGTGGTGACATTTCGAACCCGCAGCGCGGCGGGTTGACCACCGGGGTTTTCGTTGGTGGGCAGGAGCACCACCACCGGCGCCGCAGGGTAACTCTGGCGCAGTGTTACCGTCTGGAAACCGCTACCGACACCGGTTGCCGGTAACGCGACTGTACCCGCCTCCATGCGCCAGGCGAACGACGGTTCGGCCACCATTAAAAAGCATGGCACGAGCAACCAAATCCAACCGCGTACCGCCCGTCGCTTCATCTGGATATCGCCGATCGATTCCATCAAGGTGCATCGGTTACCGTAGAACGGACCGTGCGTGAGGCGTAGTCGGGGCTTCCGAACACGCCTGTCAACGCCGTACTGGTCAATACGAAAACGTTGTACGGCGGATTCCCTCCCTCCGTATGTGTAGTGTACGAGCAGACGACACTGACGCTGAACCCAGCCAAGGCACCGTTGGTCAGCGTAAAGTTGGTGGTTATCGGAACGCCCGCTCCGCACATGGTGCCCGGCGGTGTGTTGAGCGCCTGGTAGCTGCCCCACTCGATGCCGGTTTGAGCCGCATGGTACGCACGAGCACCGAGCATGCTGTAGATCACCGTGGTCTGCTGCACGCCACTGATGCGCGCCAAAAACAGACCCAAAGTGCCCATGATCACCAGAATGAAGATGGCCATGACCAGCGCAAAACCCTGTTGCTTTTTCGCGGCGGTGTTCATGGCGAATTGTGCACGTGAACCTGATGCAACAGGGTGATCGACTCGCCTCCGTCGCGCAGCGTGAGCCGTAGCGTCACCAATCCAGCCCGTTGCGGAGTACCCGGCTGATAACTGAACTGGCAGGAATTCACAAAGTCAGTCATCAAGGCCGATGACGCGCCCTGTGCCAGCAATTCAGCGTTGGTATCCACGGCAAGCTGACTGGCAACGATGTTGTAGCCAGCGTAACGGCGCAGTGTGTTGGCACCGGTATCGCAGAGATAGGTCACCGGTTCATCGATGACATAGAATCGCTGGCCGGGGGAGGCAAGTGGAAAAAGCGTGGCGGCGGCGAGCTGAATATGGGTTGCGGTTGTTCCCCCCGTCAGTGTCGCGCGATTATCCCCCACATAGGCATTGTTAGTCGCGCCCGTCGCTGAGAGATTGTAGATGACCACCTGATCGCTCGCCGTGTTGATCGCTGCGAAGTTCTGCAGTGCACCGATAACGTCAAAATCGGTGTCCGGTGCCGCGAAATCCAGAATCGCGGTCGTCGTACTCGGAGGAGGCTCATCCCGATAGCGCGCGGCGTCGACCGTATTCAACATCTCCAGCACGGTCCCGCCCCCGGCGATGCGGAGGCTGTTGGGCAACGCCTGGCGGATGTCACGCGCCATACGGCGCAGTGCAAGTTCCGCAGCATCCACCAGCTGCGCACGGCGGGAGATATCCGTGTAGTCCTGAACCGGACCGATGATGAAGGCTGTGGTGATCGAAGCGATGATTCCGGTTAGTACGATGACGATCACTGCTTCAAGAATCGTGAAGCCGCGCTGCCTGGCTGTAACACAACGCTGAACCGAGCGGTGCACTGAGCTACGCAACACTCCCTTACTCCCTCGTCCTGTAACCGCTCAGATAGGTCGACACCCCATGACCCGAACTGTGATTGACACGCACATCGATCCGCAGCGAGTCGGCGGCCGGCACACCGTTCAGTGCTGCGTTCACCACCGCAACGGTGACTGTGAACTGCGATAAAGACGCGATCGCTGTACCCGTCTGGTCGCGCGCGCCAACATCAGACAGTCCGTTGTAATCGCATATGTTGTCGTAGAGAGACCGGGCGGCCTCGGGCGCGGGGCACACCGTGGCGGTATCGGGATCGACAAATGGTCGCAGAGAAATCTCTTCCAGGTAGGCCTCGGCAATCGCGATAGCCTGCTCCTGCAGCATCGGATCGACGCTGGACGAAGAGACCTTGGAGAACGCGGCAACTATACCCGTGACGGCAATACCGATGACTACGATCGCAATCACCAGTTCGATCAGTGAAAGTCCCCGCTGCGCTGAAAGGGGTACGTTCATAGCTGGTGCGCGTAGCCGCTCTCCGGCTCGATCCGCAACGTACGGCTGCCGCCGATGACCACGTCGGTGGAGACACCCAGCAACGCACCGGTGGCGGGATTGCGCGGACGCCCGGCAGCGTCGAAGTAGACCTCAGACGCGGTTACTATCACGCCCGCAGGTGCCGTGTCGGCAAAGGGTGCGCCATCGGCGGGGTCCGGCACAATGCGCGTAAAGGTGAGACCGCCGCAGGTCGTGGCCTGGTGCAACGCATACCCGGTTGCAGTGAATTGAACCCGGGTATTGCAGCCACTGGCAACGGCCAGTTTTTGTGCGTAACGGGCGGAATTGATAGCCGCATCGAAGAAGCCGCGGGCGGAGAGATCAGCGCTGGAGAAGAGTCGCGGTCCAGCGACTGCCGCCAAAACACCTGCCAAGACGATTACAAATATGAGCTCCAACAAGGTGAATCCTTGGTGGATTCTAACGAGTGTCGGTTGATGGCGGCTTGCAGCCAATGCTCTACTGCAATTCAATCCGAGGCATATCTTGCGAATCGGAGCTCAATAGAAGACGTGCGCGACGAACGTTGACCGTTCGTCGCGCACCCTCACTAACAAGCCGAGCTATCGATGGTGTATGTGGGTACAGCACCCGCTGCTGCGGGAGCATCATACTGGACCTCGCAACCGTTGGTGCCGTTGAGTCTGAACTCTCTCACACCACCGGCGGTGACAGCCGTGAAATTCCCCATATCGTCCATAACATTGTCGATATTGAATGCATTGTTGGCATCTTCCGGGTACCCGAAATCAATACGGATATCCACACCGGCGTCCGTGGTATCACCATCGTCATTCATGTCAACCAATTGGTTGGCGGCCCCGACGTTAACCCCTTGAATCACCGCCTTTGCATGCACCATCATTGCTCCGGAGCGCAGACTGGATTCCATGGCATGCAGCACCGCAATGCGCGCATCCTTCTCCAGATTGACGAATTTGGGTACCGCTGTCGCAGCCAGAATACCCAGGATAACAATAACAATAACCAACTCGATCAGCGTAAAACCTGCCTGTCTTTTCATAACACGGACTCCGAAGTTGTCAGCTCACGCTCCTCATAATACGCATAAAGGTAACAATATTTTTATGTATTCATAGACTTATCGTGTAATCTTTATAACTTACGGGACAAAGATATCGCAATTGTTTTTAAAAAACAAACAAACTGTTTTGATAAATCAGCATACCTGATAATTTATCAATTTTTTCGATATTCTCCCTGCTCAGTTAGTGGGCAAATCCAGGCCAGGTATAGGGATCCACTGCAACTAGGTCCAGGCCGTAAATGGCTTCACTGGCATCGTGCACCCCATTCGCGTTGTTATCGTCAAATTGGAGTTGCAACTTAAACCGCAAGCGCGGCGGCCCTCCACTATCGCTATGAAACTCCTCAGGGAACTGAATACGGTAGACGAGATAGCCTGCCGCTGTTACGAAGTACCAGTCACCGGGTTGAGCCAAAGACTGCGCCTCCTGAACCACCTCCCCAACATAGCGCGCCGGTTTCACGCTGAGCATCGACATCGGATTGGTGCTCTCGAGCGCCACAATCGAGCGAATTCCGCCATCGACCACTCGCTTGGCGATCTGCAGCCCTAGGGCGCTGCGCAGGCCACCTATGACCTGCATCACCGAAGCCTTCTCTGCCTCCGCTCGAAGCGACCACATCCGGTCGATCGCGATCACGATCAGTATCGCGATGAAGCTGACGACGAGCGCCAGTTCCAGTAGCGTAAAACCCCTCTGTCGCTTCATGCCTGCGCGATTGTGCATTGACTTGCGCACCCGCCAGTTCTAACGCCCGCTTCGTGCAATCTGGGCCATGTCCCACATCGGCAGGAAAACGCCGAGCGCCAGGATCAATACCATCACACCCACGCCGGCAATCAAGATCGGCTCCAACGCGTCGCTGAGATACTTGAGATCGTAATCGACTTCGCGCTCATAGAAATCCGCTGCCTCCAACAACATTGCATCGACCGAGCCCGTCTCTTCTCCCACCGAGAGCATTTGCAGTATCACGGTGGTAAACAGGCCTGTCGCAGCCGCGGTTCGCGTCAGCGAGTCGCCGCGTTCAATGCCGTTACGCATCGAGCGCACTTTGTCGCCGACAAAATGATTGTCTACCGCGTTTGACACGGTGGTCAGCGCTGCGACCAGAGGCACCCCCGCTTTAAACGAAATGGCGAAAGCGCGTGAAAAACGGGCCAGGATGGAGCGCAGAACGATGGGGCCGATAATAGGCAATCGCAATTTGAGACGATCCCAGCGATACGCGCCACGCGCCGTTCTGAGGTAACGTCTCAACAACCATATTCCCCCGAACAATCCCACCAGCATGTGTGGCCAGTAATTGACAAAAAAGGCCGACACCGCGAGCAACAGCTTGGTCGCCCAAGGCAGTTCCAGACGCGCATTGGCAAACATCTGCGCAAACGCTGGAATAACCATCAAATTGATAATCACAATGGCTATGGAAATCGCTCCGAGCACGATTACCGGATACCGCATTGCCTGCCGGATCCGCGCCCGGGTGTGTTTTTCCTGTTCGAGATAGCGTGCCATCTGCAGAAAGGCATCATCCATCTGGCCGGTGGTCTCACCCACCTGCATGATGCTGACGTAGAGTGATGAGAAAACCCGAGGATGCCGCGCGAGGCTCGCCGAGAGCGTGCGACCCGATTCCAGGTCATCGCGTATTTTTTGCAACACTTCCCGCAGCCGCTCGTTGCGCGCCGACTCGGCAAGTCCGCCGATTGAACGCAGCATGGGAACACCGGCCTTCATCAGCGCATACATCTGCCGGCTGAGGAATATCAGATCATCGATGTTCGGCGGCCGTTTCCTGAAGCGTTCCAGTACGCTGGATTTCTCGGTGGGTACACCAGACTTGGCCAGTATCTGAATGGGCGTAACGCCCTGAGTCGTCAACTGTGTCGCTACGGCCTCTTTCGAGGGCGCCTCGATAACGCCCGTCAACGCTTCACCGCCGCGCCCCCTGGCTTTGTATTCAAACTGCACGGTGCCACCTATCATCTGCTGAGAGGTATCTCATCGCCTGACGCTCAAGCCACAGCGCCAGCCACACCGGCGCCGCCAATTCCACTCTCTTCCACCTGCCCCGCCACGCGCAATACTTCATCGAGAGAGGTCACACCCTCGCGCGCGTAATCGTAGGCCGCCAACGTCAGAGATCTATAGCCCGGGTTATCGTTGGCGGCAGTGGTAAATGCCGCCGTATCCTCGCGACGCAGTGCGTTCATCATCGACGAATCCAGCTCCAGGAGTTCGAAGACACCGAGCCGGCCGCGATAACCCGTATTGTTGCAACGATTGCACCCCGCCCCCTGCATAAACTGCCCGCCGCTGGCGGGTGTGCCCAGCAGCGTTTCCAGGGTGGTGCTTTGCGCTGCATCCGGAGTGTAGGACTGCTTGCAATGCTCGCATATCTTGCGTATCAAACGTTGCGCCAGGACCGCACGCAGGCCCGAGGCCACAAGATAGCCCTCGCCCCCCATATCGATCAGGCGACTTCCCGCCCCCACGGCATCGTTGGTATGCAAGGTCGAGAGGACCAGGTGACCGGTCAGCGCCGAACGCAAACCGATACGCATCGTTTCTTCATCACGCATTTCGCCAACCATTATGATGTCCGGGTCCTGGCGCAATGCCGAGCGCAGCACGCCCGCAAATGTGAGGTTGATCTTGAAATTCACCTGGACCTGATTGATGCGCGGCAACTTGTACTCTACCGGATCTTCAACAGTGATGATTTTCTTCGCCGGGACGTTGAGTTCGTTGAGCGCTGCGTAAAGCGTCGTGGTTTTGCCGCTTCCAGTCGGACCGGTCACCAGGATCATGCCGTAGGGGCGGTGTATGAGTCGGCGGAACCGGTTCAGCATCTCCGCCGGCATTCCCATATGATCGAGGTCCAGCAGTCCCGCCGAATGATCCAGCAAACGCATTACCACCGATTCGCCATACTGCACCGGCATGGTCGAGAGGCGTACATCGATAGCACGACCGGAAACCCGAATGTTGAACCGTCCATCCTGGGGCAGACGTTTCTCGGAAATGTCGAGCCCGCACATCAGCTTGAGGCGAGACACCAGCGCGGACGCTATCCGTCGCTCCTTCATCACCTGTTCCTGCAGAACCCCATCAACACGCATGCGAATGCGCAATACCTGTTCGTCGGGCTCGATATGAATATCCGAGGCGTTGCCCCGCACGGCATCTTCGAACAAGGTTTGCAGTAACTTGACCACCGGCGCATCGGCGGTGTCCTCGTTCTGCATCAACTGGTCGAGATCGATACCGGTCTCGCCCATCTCCTCATCCAGCTGCGAGGCAAGGGTGACGATCTCATCACTGTGACGATAGACCTGATCGATAAGCGTCAACGCGTCGGATTCGCGCACAATCGCCTGTCGCACGGAGCGCCCCAACAGTCGACAAATCTCGTCGTAGCTGAAGATATCGGTGGGATCGGACATGCCGACCAGGAGATGTCCGTCCGGCTCCTCGTTCAGGACTATTGCCCGGAAACGACGAGCATAGGTTTCGGGCAGCAGACGCACCGCCTCGGCGTTGTACTGATAGCGCTTCAAATCTATGAACGGAACCTGGAGTTGCTGAGCGAGGAAATCCAGCAACTTGTCCTCGGTGATGGCATTCAGCCGGATCAGCGTCCGGCCGAGCTTGAGTCCTAGTTTCTTCTGCGCCCCCAGCGCTTCCTGCAATTGCGCGGTGGTAATGACCGAATGCTCAACCAGCAGGTCGCCCAGGCGGATTCTCTGCCGCGCCACGCTAAAATTCCCTCATCATTGTTTCACCCTCAGCACTTCCAGACGGCCGTCGACGAATGACAGCAGTTGCGGCGCCATGCCTGAAGACCCACGAGCGCGACGATAGGCTTGAAACGCTTCGGAGGATCGGCTCAACTGCTCCAGCGAAATCCCCAGTCCCGTCCACCAGATACCTCGCTCGGGTGTGATAGCCAGTACTCTGCGATAGGCCTCGGCTGCTTTTGCGTGTTCAGCCACGCGCTGATAGAGCGCTGCCAACAAACCATAAAACTCTGGATCGAGCGCTGGAGCCGGCAAGGAGGCTTCCAGGACCTGGATTGCCGCATCGACCTCGTTTCTCTCCACCAAGATCCGGGCGTAGATGCGCGCCAGAGAGTAAGCGCCCTTGTTCCGCTCCAACCCCAACCACAGGACACGCTCGGCCTCGTCACTTCGCTGTGAGCGAAGCAAAACAGCGGCCAGTATTTCGCGCGCCTCGATCAAATCGGGATCCAATGCCAGCGCCGAGCGGAGCGAAGTCTCCGCTTCGCCCAAACGGTTAAGCCTGACCAGATCAGCGCCCTTCAGGTAGGCGCTCTGTGCTTTCTCGCGCGATGATTGCGGTCGCGTCACGCGCTCCATCAGCGGGGCCGACCGAGGCGCTGGTGGTGCCTTGGCCGTCGCGATAACCTCGCGAGCCGGTTTGGTTGGCATTGGCGCTGGCGGCGCTTCCTCGACTGCCGGCATCGTTGCGGCCATGGGGGCCGGAGGGGCAGTGGTTTGCGCTGGCGTGACCGATTCCGCCTCAGTCTTCTCTACCGCCTCTGAACCGGTCGTCGCTTGCTTCAGGGGAAAAATCGCCGTCTCAACCAACGGGTTGGGCGTTACGGCATCCACTGCCTCCGGCCTCGCTTCACGCTCACCGGCGATGACAGCCGCGGGCAGGGCAGAGTGCAGGGACGGCGGCTGAGTAATCTGAACGGGGGTAATCGATTTTTGCGCAAACCAATACCCCGCCGCAGCGAGAGACAGCGTCGCTACCAGGCCGCCGGCGACAAGGGCAGGCATACGCGAACGGGCACCAGCGGTGTGAGGCCTGCCGGTGGAAAGATCACGCAGCACGGCTTCCCCCCCCATCTCCGGGGCGCGCCGCGTCTCCAGGTCTTTGAGCATCTGATTGACCAGGCTCATGCCACGCTTCCCCAGAATGCAGCGCCTGCGCCAAGTGTTACCATGGCGACCAATCCCAACCAGGCCCAGCGCTTACGCAGCCAACCACCCTGAAACGCCGCAGCCGTATCTTCGGTATCCTCTATCGCGGCACGCACATGCCGCGGTGTCACTTCCCGGTCCCCCCGGCCATAAGCCGCCATCAGCGATTTGTGGCTCAAAATATTGATAAGACGCGGTATACCCCGACTGGCCTTGAAAAGCGTATCCAAAGCGTTACCCGTCAATGGCAACGGCCCGCGGTACCCCGCGACATAGAAACGATGTGTCACATACGCTTCCATCGACTTGCGATCCATCTCGGGCAATCGATACGAAAAGGCAATACGTTGACGCAACTGGCGCAGCGATTTTCGTTGCAGAGCTTCATCGAGTTCGGGTTGGCCGAACATCACAACCTGCAAAAGTTTGTTCTTCTCGGTTTCCAGATTCGACAGCAGCCGCAGCGCCTCCATGCTCTCCTGCGGCATGGCTTGCGCCTCATCGAGAATCAATACCACGCGCCGACCCTCGCGCACGATCTCCACCAGCCTCTCGTTGATGAGCCTGAGAAGACGATACCAACCCTGGTTGCGCGCAACCTTGAGATCCAGTTCGTCGGCCAACGCCATCACGAGTGCTGCAGGTGTCAACAGTGGATTGGGAATATAGCCAGTGCAATACTGATCGTCGCCAAGGGAATTGAGCAGCATGCGGCAAAGCAAGGTCTTTCCAGTACCTACCTCACCGGTGACTTTGATAAACCCTTCGCCACTGCGTAATGCCAGCAACAGGACATTGAGCGCTTCCTGATGTCCGCCGGCATTGAAAAAGTAGCTGGTGTCCGGTGTCAACCGGAAGGGCAGATCGCGCAATCCAAAGTGGTCAAGATACATGGCACCACCTTCGCGCGGTGCGCGTCACAGGACGCACTTGCGGTTACTCCAACGCATCGCCACCCAAGCGGCGGATGCGTTTTGCGGTATCGCGCAAGTCATCGCTGAACTGCCGCCCGCTAGCGTCGACCACAATGGGTCTCAACAAAATCACCAACTCCGTTTTGGCAACGCTCTGTTTTTTATGCTGGAACAACCCACCCACTACCGGCGCATCGCTGAGCCCCGGAGTTCCCGCCTTGTTGAATTTTGTCTGGTCTTTCATCAGGCCGCCAATCACCACCACCTGGCCGCTGGCAGCACGAACGATGCTATCGGACTCCCGCACGCTGCTAAACGCCAACGGCAGCGTTTGTGTGGTTCCGAAGACAGTTATGCTTTTGGTCTGATCCACCACCTCGCTGACGGTAGGATGGATATGCAGAATAATTTCCCCGCCATCGGCTATCTGCGGCGTGACATCCAGGGCAATGCCGGAGAAAAACGGCGTGAGCTCGATCTCGGGTGTTGTGGTCGTCGTCGTACCGGTGGTTGTGGTACTGGAGATGGAGGTGACGAAGAACTCATCCGATCCGACCTTGATGACGGCTTTCTGATTATTAACGGTCGAGACGCGCGGACTGGAGAGCACCTGCACATCGCCCTGAGCTTTCAACAATTCGATAAAGGCGTTGAAATTGCTGGTGTTCGCGGCAATTGTGAACGCACCCCCGAACGCGCTGACATCGTTACCGCTGACTCCGCTATAGGCATTGGGATCGAGACTGCCGGTATTGCCGGCGATACTTGAGACCCCATCGCCAAACAGCGTTCCGCCCCCGGTTTGGCCGATGACCAGGCTCTCGCCGTTGTGCGTGCCCAGTTGTGCCCAGTTGATTCCCGATTGAAAACCGTCACTGAGCGAAACCTCGACGATCTTGGCCTCAAGAATCACCTGACGCTGCAACACCACCTGTGAGGTGCTGAGGAATTCCGCGATCTCTCTAAGCTCCGCCGGCAACGCGCGCACCACCACCAGTCCCGACTGTGGCGTAACTACGACGTTGCGCCCGCCCTCCGTTCCGATCAAGGTCTGCAGAGCATTCTTCAGTTCCGCCCAGAAATCGGAGTCCGATTGCGTCTCGATGCGACTGCCCGCCGTCGCTTCGGTAGTCGTGCTGCTCTCGCCGTTGGAATCTTCCGTGCTGCTGACTCGATCAGATACCTGCCCTGAACTGACCTGGGTGGACGACTTGCCACTGCGCTTGACGTTGATGTAGTTGACTTCAAAGATCTGCGAGCGCATGCGAATCGGCATTATCTGATACCCGGTGCGCGTCTTCTGATACTCGTAACCATAGACATCGCGAACCGTATCCATCACCTCATCGATTGTGACGTTCTTCAAATCCAGGGAAATCGTGCCCGATACATCCGGGTGAACAACGGCGTTATGGCGGGTGCCCTCAACCAACCCCATAAAGAAGGCGCGCGCATCCACCTGATGAACCCGGACATCGAATCGCTGCTCCACCTCTCTGGGGCCTGCACCCGGCAAGCCCACCGCAATCGGCGGCAGCAGGGCATCACTGACCGCGCGGGGAATCTCCGCTACCGGAGTCGCCACCTGTTGCTCCTGGGCGGCCGAATCCACGGTCTGCTGGATCTCTTCGAGGGTACTGCCACCGCGCGGAGGCGGCGCCGTACATCCAGCCAACAGAGACCCCACACCCAGGGCCACGATTAACACCTGCCGATGGAACGGTTTCATTCGGTTGCCTTCCCCGCCACTTTTTTTATCGGCGTCGGTAGCAGTTTGAGAGTCGAATACCCCTGTGGTCCGCGCAGCCGCACACTACCTGGCTGAATGGCGATCACCCTCATTGCGCCCAAGCGATCACCCTCCTGAACTATCTGTCCGTCAATTACCGCAATGCGACGCTCTGGCGAGATCATGGTCGAGCTCAGCGCTGGGGCTGGTACGGCAGCCGCAGCCGCATCGATCGCAGCCTGGGGTTTGAAATCCCATGGTTTGGTTGGATCGCTCAGACTCTCGGCGGCAACCGGTGTCAGCCAGCCCAGCAGCACTACGACCACGAATGCGTGACGCGCACTAGACACCGATCCACCCCTCGCGCAAACCAAGCGTAGAGAGCCGAATCACTATGCGCGATCTAGGATACTTGTCCACGTTCAATTCGATACCGTCCCAGTAGAAGGTCCACTGTAGCGCCTCCAAACGTTTGAGGTAGCGTAAAGCATCCAAATAACCGCCTTCGACCTCCACAATCAGCGTGTGGCGAAAGAGGCGCGGCTCTTCCTCCGCTTTGGCCTCGGCGCCTCCAGCGGCATCACCTGCCGCGGCCGTCAACATCACCGGTTCGCCCTGGCCGTTGGCCAATCGCACCAGACTCAACCCTTTCTCATCAACGAGCATCTCGCGCAGCACTTTAGTCATCTCGGCGGGTTGAATAAGACCCACCGTGAGCTCGCGCAGCGCTTCATCGAGCACAGCGTGGTCTGCTTGGAGCCGGGCGATGCGTTCACGCAGCGCGCGATTGGGATCTTGGCTCAGTTGCACCGAAAGCCTGGCGACCTCCGCCTGCAGTTCAGCAACTGTCTCCTGCTCCGATTCAATCTGTGTTTGTACTGATCGTAACCGACTCTGCAGGGGCGCTGTAAGGAGCTGATCGCCTATGGCGATAATCAGAAAAAAACTTACGATGTAGACCAGCCACCGTTCACGCTTGGTGCGCGCCGCGAGCCAGGCGTCGAGCCGCTCCTTCCAATCACTCACCGGCTTTCCCCCTCGTCAGCGAGCGTGCGAAGTTGAAACTCGATACTTGTGGAATCCTGCACGGGACGATTCATGTTCAACGAGCGAAACTCGCGCCCGGCAAAAGCCGCTTCATCGCGCAGCGTCTCCAGGTAGCGCGGCAGCAATTCGGCGCTCAACGCATTGCCACGCAGACCCAATTGCCGGCCGCCGTTTTCAATCGAGACCCCCGTCAACCACAACCCTTTCAGTGGGTGGCGCGCCAGTCCCTCCAAATGCTGGGAAAAGCCTGCGCGATTTCCCGCCGTATCACCGTTGAGGAGTTTCTGTACTTTTCGCTTTGCCTCCAGATCACCCTCCAATCGGCTCACCTCGGTCTCCAGCGCTACGCTGGGTTGCATCTGCTGCACCTGCTCACTCAGGGTATCGCGCTGATTGGATAGTTCACCATTCTTGATTTCCAATCGCGCAACTTCCTGCCGTGCCTGATTGAATTGCCACAAGCCTATGGCGTAGTAAACGCCCATCAGCAGTACAGCGATGATCAGCATGGCAAGGTAACCATTCGCCGCCGCAAGACTTGGTCCGGCGTGCCGTCCTGGCTGATAGAGGTTGATCTGCTGCATCATTTCGCACCATGCTCATCACGCAGCGCACCACCCAAGGCGGTAATGCAGCGCGCCAGTACAACGGGGTCGGGAATCTCTGCCCAATCAGCAATCGATTCGGGCTCAAACAGCCGAACCGTGAGGGCCATGTTCTGCTCCAGATGCTCTATCAGCGAGGGCACGGGTTCCACCGTCGGCAACACTACCAATGTGTTAACCGGGTTCTGACCGAAATGGCTTTCGTAGTAATCCAGCGAACGCTGCATCTCGAGCACCATACCATCGAGCAACTGCGCATCCGGTGCCAGCGACAGGCCACTCTCGTCGCCGCGTCCTGCCAGCTGAGACCATCCGGTATTGATACTGCGGGCCAGATAAAGATTGGATTGTCTGTATAGCCCGATTCGACTCGTGGTACGCCCCACCCAGAGCAGTGCGACACCGGTTTCGTTCTCCGGCATGCGTTGCGCAATATTGCGCAGCGCCATCTCGGTGATGTCGATCGCCCGCAACTCCAGGCCTGCACCCAGGATCAGGTCGGCGCGCTGCTCAATGAGCTCCCCTTCCGCAGCGACGACATAGGCCGTGCGCCCCTGTGTACCTCCCTCGGGAAGATGCAACAGATCTATGGCCGCATTTTCGACCGAAAAACTCACCAGATCCTTGATACGCCAACGCACCGCCTCACGCATCTCTCCCGGTTCGACGTTGGGGGGCTCCACCTGCAACAGTTGGTATCCACCGGGCTCCATCACGCCAACACATACACGACCCTTGGCGTCGTGCTGCGCGACCCAGTCCGCGAGTTGCGCAGCTACATCAGTGGATCCATTGACCGGGAGAAACTCGCAACTGTCGATCTGCGGTACACCCTGTGAAGAGGGCTTTGCATGCACAAGGGACAGGCCCTCATCGCTCAGTGCGATGCCGGTGATACCGGAGCGCGAAGCTGATTTTCTCAGAAATGAAAGCAGCGCCTGATCCTCCCCGATCACATTCTACGGTTATGCGATTCCGGGATTGGGCCGCCGGAATCAATTAAAATTGGCCCATAGAAACACAACATTCCTGATATTACATCAAGTTTGTTATTAGGTATATAAGCTAACTCGATGTTGTCTTTGGTTTTTCTACTTATTTAATCACTCTTTACAAACCCGCTGCGGCCCCTGAAATCCATCACAGACCGTCAACGCGGATTGAGCCGCAACGACCCGGTCAACTGCGCCACCCCGTGCAGATCATGACGTTGGAGGTAGTCGCTGATTCCGCTGTTAATTTCTTTGCACACCAAGGGGTCATAGAAAAGCGCCGTTCCGATACCCACTGCAGAGGCACCGGCGATCAGAAACTCCAGGGCATCCTCCGCCGTTGTGATACCCCCCTGTCCAATGATGGGAATGCCGTGATTGCGGCACACCTGGTAGACCTGATGGACCTTCAACAGCGCCACCGGCTTGATGGCCGGGCCCGAGAGCCCGCCCTGATTGTTGCCCATGACCGGTGTCCGGCTTTCCACATCGACCGCCATACCCATCAAAGTGTTGATGACTGCAAAGGCATCACTGCCGGCCTCGATACAGCGCCGGGCATTCTCGGCAATATCGGTCTGATTGGGCGAGAGCTTGGTGATGAGCGGTTTTTCGGTCACCGCGCGGCAGGCCGCCACCACGCGGGCCGACATGTCGGGATCGTTGCCGAAGATGACGCCCCCCGCCTCGACGTTGGGGCAGGAGATATTGATCTCGATGGCGTCGATGGGCGAAGCGTCGAATCGCCGCGTCACTTCCACATACTCCTCCAGGGTGCAGCCGGAGACATTGGCGATAAAGCGCGTCTCGGTAAAATCGAGTTGCGGCAGTATCTTGCGCACGACCGCATCAACACCTGGGTTCTGTAGCCCGATGGAGTTGAGCATACCTTCCGGTGTTTCATAGACACGATGGGCGGGATTGCCGAGCCGCGGCTCCAGGGTGGTGCCCTTGAGGCACACCGCGCCGGCGTCGCGGTTGGAAAATCCCTCCACCCGCGTGTACTCTTCGCCGAACCCGACGCAGCCCGACAACAGCACCAGCGGTGTCGCGAAGTCAAGACCGCAGAAATCAATGGCCAGCGTCGGCAGATCTTCGGCACTCATGCTCTACCCGTCTCTTTGGAGTCGCAGTGTTTCACGTCGTACTCTACCAGCCCGAAATCCCCCCGAATACCGGCAACATCATACGCCTGTGCGTCAACACGGGTGCGCGCCTGCACCTGATCCGTCCGTTGGGTTTTTCCGTTGATGACAAGCAACTGCGTCGCGCCGGTCTCGACTACCGCGAACGCGCCGAGTTGCGCGAGCACGATTCCCTGGAGCACTTTATTGCGGCGGCACAGCCGACCCGGGTGCTTGCCTGCTCCACGCGTGGCCGCCAGCATCACACCGATGTGCGCTACCAGCCGGGAGATGCGTTGTTGTTCGGTCCCGAGACCCGTGGTCTGCCCCAACCATTGTTGGACGAGCTACCCGCGGCGCACCTGATATGCATTCCGATGGTAGGCGGGAACCGCAGCCTCAATCTGTCCAACGCCGTAGCGGTGGTGCTGTTCGAAGCCTGGCGTCAGCACGGTTTTGCCGGCGCCGGCTAATCCAGGTCAAACTCCGGCTTCTGGTCGCGGATCAGCAGATCCCGCACCGCCTCACGCGGCGAGCGATCTTCGTAAAGCACGCGATAGGTCTGTTCGGTGATCGGCATGTCGACGCCATGAGTACGCGCCATGGCCCACACTTCCCTGGTGGTCCTGACGCCCTCGACCACCTGCCCGATCTCCTCCATCGCGCGTTGCTGTCCCAAACCCTGTGCCAGCGCCAATCCCATGCGCCGGTTGCGCGATTGGTTGTCGGTGCAGGTGAGCACCAGATCGCCAACACCGGCCAAGCCCATAAAGGTCTCGCGATCGGCTCCCAGGGTTTCGCCCAGGCGCATCATCTCAGCCAGCCCACGGGTAATTAAGGCCGACCGCCCGTTGGCGCCAAAACCCAAACCATCCGCGATCCCGGCCGCCACGGCCAGGACGTTCTTCACCGCACCACCCAAACCGACGCCCACCATATCCTGGCTGGTGTAGGCGCGGAATCGCGAACTGTGCAGGTACCCGGCCACGACTTGCGCATAAGCCTGCGAAGGGGAGGCCACCGTGACGGCAGTGGGCAATAAGGCGGCCACTTCCCCCGCAAAGCTCGGCCCCGACACCGCCGCCAGCGGACGATCGACCCCGATAATTTCCGCTGCCACCTCGTGGAGCAGTCGCCCGTTCACCAGCCCCTTGGTCGCCCAGATCAATCTTTGCTCAGCGGCGATCAGTGGGCGCAACTCCTCGAGCAGCGCCTGAAAGACATGGCTGGGAACCACGACCAGGATATCGGTCACACCCTCGATGGTCGCCGCCAGATCAGCGCTGGGTTCCAGTTTTTTGGGCAAGGGAAAATCGGGCAGATAGCGGCTGTTGACCCGATCGCGTACCAGGGCGGCGATGTGCTCGGAAAAGTGGTCCCAAAGTCGCACCCGATGGCCATTGCGCACCAGCAGCAGCGCCAGGGCGGTACCCCACGATCCGGCACCGAGTACAGCGATGGGCGGTGCGGTCGGCTTCATCATCCCCACCGCAATCCCGCTCAATGGGCCTTTTCGGCCGCCTGCGCCTGCTGCTGCACGTGCTGCGCATACAGGGCATCGAAATTGACCGGCTGAAGAAGCAGCTGGGGAAATCCTGCCTTACCCACGAGGTCGGAGATCGCTTCACGAGCGTAGGGAAACAGCACGCCGGGGCAGAAACTGCCGAGCAGCGGGCCGTACTCCTGTTCGCCGAAACCCTGCATGCTAAAGACGCCGGCCTGTTTGACTTCCACCAGGAACGCGGTCTGATCCTTGAGTTTGGTGGTGACGGTCACGGTCAACACAACCTCAAAGACACCGTCGCCGAGTTTCTTGCTGGCAGTCCCCAGCTGCACATCGGCATCGGGATTCCACTCATTCTGGAAAACCAGCGGCGCGCCGGGTACCTCCAACGAAACGTCCTTGAGATAGATTTTCTGGACGTTGACACCTTTAGACTCCGGTGCCGGTTGCTCCTGATTCTCTTCAGCCATCGTGCTCTCTTCTGTTTGCGGTTATTGGCTCGAACTTCCCAGCAGTCCGTCGAGTTCACCGTCGAAATCCAACTCAGCCAGATCGTCAAACCCGCCGATCGAGCGATGTCCGATAAAGATCTGCGGGACTGTATTGCGCCGGCTGCGCTCTTCCATTTCCTGCCAGCGCGAGGGTTCGAGATCGACCCTGATTTCCTGAAAGGAGACCCCTTTACGCTCCAACAGCCGCCGCGCCCGCATACAGTAGGGGCAAGTGGCAGTGGTGTAGATCACAACCTCGGCCACGGCTACTCCTTCTTGTCACCCTTGCGCTTTTTCTTGGGCTTACTGGATCGTGACACGGGCAAATTGGCCGCTTCCCATTCAACCAAGCCACCGTGTAGGGTATAGACCTGTTCGAAACCGTTGTTGACCAGACTGTTGCAGGCGGGGGTGGTACGCGTGCCGGTCCGGCACATGACGATGATGGGCTTGGACTTGTGCGACTCCAGCTCTTTCAGCCGTGTCGGAAGCTTGGCGAGCGGGATATGGATCGAGTCCACGATGTGGCCGCTGTTGTACTCGTGGCTTTCCCGGATATCGAGCACCACGGCGTCCTGACGGTTGATCAATCCGGTAGCCTCGATCGGCGAGACCGCCTTGAACTTGCGAAAACGTGGCGCCACAAACGAGTAGGTCAGCATCCCCAAAGTCGCTGCAAGCGCCAGCGTGTAGTACCAATGATTGGTTGAAAACTCGATCAGGCGTTCCATAGATCCCAGACATTCAACGCCGGCTCTAGGGCAGGCTCACAATCAAACAAAAGCCCGTGCGGGCAACCAGTGGGTGCACTACGCCGGGCTCGCTCGCTGCCCGGGCCCCGCCTGGAAGCCCAAGCGGGAGTTCAACCCGGACTGGAGCAGAACACCTCGCGCATCATGTCCAGCAAGCGCAGCGTCCGGGCATCCCCTACCCGGTAATAGACCCGATTGGCATCCTTGCGCGACGCAAGTATACCCTTGTCCCGCAGGATCGCCAGATGCTGGGAGATATTGCTCTGCGAAGTACCCACATGTTCGGCGATATCCTGCACGCTGACCTCCTCGTCACCGAGGGTGCAAAGGATTTTCAACCGTAAGGGATGAGACATCGCCTTCAGCGAACGCGATGTACGCTCAATGTCCTCTTCCTTGGCTGCCAGAAAACTGCTGATCTCGATCACCATAAAATTGTTCACCTTGGACATCGTCAATGCCAACCGGTCGACACACCGGGGACCCCGCATTTCCTGTAAAGTAGCCGCTCTGACGGTGCCCGCGTCGGATTGGCTGACCTTATATTAATACCACTGAATTCAAGTATACACTAATATACTGTGAAACCAGGCCCTTACACCTTCGGTCTCCTCGCCAGCGCAACCCTCCTTGCCTTAGGCACCCTGTTGTCCCTGCCCCTCGCCGCCAAGGAAGAACCGACCCATCAGAAACGTCTGGAGGCGGTACGCGGTCAGATCCGCGACCTGCAGGAGGCGTTGAAACGCTCCCAGACCGAACGTGGTGAACTCCAGGGCATTCTGCAAAACATCGAGACTCAACTGGGCGGCGTCGCACGCAGTCTGCGCACTATCGACAATGACCTCGAGAAGGGGTCGCGCGAACTCAAGGCGCTCCATGAGCGGCGCGGCAAACTGCATGGCAGCCTCGCCGAACAACGCGACCTCCTCGCCAGGCAGGTGCGCGCCGCCTACGCCATGGGGCGCCAGGAGCAGCTAAAAATGCTTCTCAATCAGCAGGACCCGGCGCGTGTCGGTCGCGCGCTGGTCTACTACGACTACTTCAATCGCGCCCGCGCCCAACAGATCAGCCAGGTTCGCACCACACTGCAGGAACTCGACCAGGTAGAACTTCAGATAACCGAAAAGAATGTCGAACTCGCGGCATTACGCGATCGCCAACTCGGCGAACAGCGGACACTGGAGGCGGGGCGCAGCGCGCGCAGGGAGTTGCTCGCAAGGATCAACCAGGGGATCAAATCCACCGGCAGACAGCTCACCAATCTTCAGGAGGACGAACAGCGCCTGGTCCGCCTGTTGCAGGATCTGGCGCGCCGCCCGGCGGCGGAAAACGCCGAACGCACCGCATTCGCCAAGCTGCGTGGCAAACTGCGCTGGCCGACGCGCGGCAAGATCGCCGTCCGCTATGGCGAGCCCCGTTCGATCGGCAAACTGCGTTGGCAGGGAATGCTCATCGATGCCCCCGAGGGTCGGGAGGTACGTGCCGTCTCCCATGGCCGGGTGGCCTTCGCCGACTGGCTGCGCGGCTTTGGTTTGCTGCTGATCATCGATCACGGTGACGGTTTCATGAGTCTCTACGGGCACAACCAGAGCCTTTTCAAAGAGACCGGCGACTGGGTCGAACCAGGTGATGTGGTAGCCAGTGTCGGGGCAAGCGGTGGCCAGAGCGAGGCTGGACTCTATTTCGAGATCCGTCAGGGGGGTCGGCCGGTCAATCCTCAGCGCTGGTGCGAAAGCACCAAGGGCTTGAATGTTGGGATGAATTGGCCCGCATGATGGTGCATACTCAATGCAACTACGGCGCCATATCCCTGATTTATCGGGCGATACAAAGGACCAGCCCTCCCCCGGAACCGGCACCGGAAGCCAGACATCTAAGAATTCGTGCTTGCTGAATAGGCCTTTGGCCTCGGAGTTGATCATGAAGTTGGTGACCCGCAATCTGCTAGTCCTGCTCATCGGTGTGGTGCTGGGCGTCACGCTCATCCAGGGGCGCGTGGTTTTTGCCGAGCGCGACGAGCACACCGCCACCGGCATTCCCCTGGATGATCTGCGCGTCTTCACCGAGGTCTTCTCCCGCCTCAAAAAGGACTACGTGGAACCCGTCGAGGATAAGGCGCTGCTGGAGAGCGCCATCCGCGGCATGCTCTCCGGTCTTGACCCCCATTCGGCGTATCTCGATGTCGAGGCCTACAAGGAGTTGCGCATCGGCACCTCGGGTGAGTTCGGTGGCCTGGGCATCGAGGTCGGCATGGAGGATGGCTTCGTCAAGGTCGTCTCGCCGATCGACGACACCCCCGCGCAGCGCGCCGGCGTCAAGCCGGGCGACCTGATCATCAAGCTCGACGAGACGCCGGTAAAGGGCATGACCCTGAACGAAGCGGTCAAGGTGATGCGGGGCAAGCCCGGCACCGATATCACGTTGACGATAGTGCGCGAAGGCGTTCAGAAACCCTTCAACTTGACGCTGACCCGCGATGTCATCAAGGTCCGCAGCGTTAAGAGCCGCGTGCTGGAAGACGGTTTCGGCTATCTGCGCATCTCGCACTTCCAGTCCGGCACCAACGAATACGTGCGTGAAGCGGTCTCGAAACTGCGCAAGGAGAGCGCGGGCAATCTCAAAGGGCTGGTGCTCGATCTGCGCAACAACCCGGGCGGTGTGCTCAATGCGGCGGTGGAGATCAGTGACGCCTTCCTGACCAAGGGGCTGATCGTCTACACCGAGGGCCGCGTGGCCGACTCCAAGCTGCGATTCAATGCCAACCCGGACGATGTGCTGAAGGGCGCGCCCATGGTGGTGCTGGTCAACGGCGGCTCGGCCTCCGCGTCCGAGATCGTCGCCGGTGCGCTGCAGGACCACAAGCGCGCCGTGATCATGGGCGAGAAAACCTTCGGCAAGGGTTCAGTACAGACCATCGTACCCATGACCAACCAGACCGCGGTCAAATTCACCACGGCGCGTTACTACACGCCCGCCGGACGCTCGATCCAGGCCGAAGGGATCGTGCCGGATATCGAACTGGGCAATATCCAGATCAGCGCTGCCGAGGATGACAGCGTCACGCGGGTCAAGGAGGCAGACCTTGCCAAACACCTGGAGAACGGCAACGGCAAGGAGAGCGAAGAGCAAAGCGCCAAAAAGGAAGAGAAGCCCGACGCCAAGAAAAAAGCGGCCAAACTGGCCCAGTCGGACTACCCGTTATTCGAAGCGCTCAATCTCCTCAAAGGCATGAGCATCCTGCAGGCGCGAGGGAGTTGACGGTTTGCCGGGGACACGCCCTTCAATCACATCTTTGGCCTGCGCCGCGCTATTAGTCGCGGCGCAGGCGTATCAAACGCTGCAACACCTCGCGCTAGCCGATCATCGCACGCCGGTCATCGCCATCGTCATCGACGACATGGGCGACCGCCTCGAGGCGGGATTGCGGGCCACGCGCCTGTCGGGGCCCGTCGCCAACGCCATACTCCCGGGCACGCCGTTTTCGAAACGGCTCGCGGAAGAGGCGCACAAGCACGGCAAGGAGGTCCTGCTCCATTTACCCATGGAGTCGACGCAGGGCAATCCGCTCGGTCCCGGCGGCATTACCCTGCACATGACACACACCGAGTTCCTGAACACCGTTGAGAAAAACCTCGCTGCTGTGCCGTATGTGGTCGGCATCAACAACCACATGGGCAGTCTGCTCACGCAGCATCCCGGTCACATGCAGTGGCTGATGGAACTGATCCAGTCCCATCCGCAGTTGTTCTTTATCGATAGCCGCACCACGGAACGCAGCGTGGCGCAGCAGGTGGCGCACGAGCACAGCATCCCCAATTCCAAACGCGACATCTTCCTCGATGACGACCCCAACCCCGAAGCGGTCATCGCACAGTTCGAACGCCTGATCGCCGTCGCCAAACGCACTGGTACGGCCGTTGGAATCGGTCATCCCTATCCTGCGACGCTGGAACTGCTCGAAGAACACCTGCCCGATCTCGTGCAGCGCCACGGCGTGAAACTGGTATCCCTCTCTGACATCATCACCCTCCAACAGAACGAAGGTCGACTATGGCACGCGTCCTCATCCCCCTCGCCGAAGGTTGCGAAGAGCTCGAAGCCGTTACCGTCATCGATCTGCTGCGCCGCGCAGGGATCGAAGTTGTATGCGCCGGCCTTGACGACGGCGCGGTAACCGCCAGTCGCGGCGTTGTGCTGGTGCCCGACACCACGCTCGATGCCGTGATGAATGAAACCTTCGATATGGTCGTGCTACCCGGCGGTGGGCCGGGTGCCGAGCGCCTCGGTCAGGACGGACGCATCCTCGATCTGCTGCAGCGCATGGCCGCCGACGGCCAGTTCACCGCCGCCATCTGCGCTGCGCCCAAGGTTTTGGCCAAGGCGGGTCTGCTGCAGGGCAAGACGGCGACCAGCTACCCCGGCGCACTGGCGTCGGTGGGTGGGGGTGGCGCACATCTGAGCGACGACCCCGTAGTCTGCGACGGCAAGGTGATCACCTCGCGCGGACCGGGAACCGCCATGGATTTTGCCTTGCAGCTGATCGAAACACTGGTCGGCAAGGCGCAACGCGACGGCGTCGAGATCGGCTTGCAACGCCCGTGAATCAACACCCTCGGTTCAACACAAGGACGTTCCAGTGAAACTCACCCGCGAACACCTCGACGCCGCCGTCCGGCAAGCGATCATCAGCACCGAGCAGGCCGACGCGCTATGGTCGTTCCTGCGCAATCAACCCCACGCCGGAGCGCGTTTCGACTTCACCCATGTGCTCTACTACCTGGGCGGACTGATCGCCATCGGTGCCATGAGCCTGTTCATGACGCTGGGCTGGGAAACCTTCGGCGGCTGGGGCATCTTCTTCATCGCGCTCGCCTACCTGGGTGTCGGCCTCAAGCTTGCGCTGCGTTTTGAAGACAAGGGCTATCCGGTACCCACCGGCATCTGCGCGGCGTTCGCCGTCGCCATGGTGCCGCTGGCCATCTACGGCCTGCAGGTGGCGATGGGCTGGTGGCCCGACGACACCGCCTACCGCGACTACCACCGCTACATCAAGTGGCACTGGATCTTTCTCGAACTGGGCACACTGGCCGCAGCCGCCGTCATCGCCTGGCGCTTCCGCCATCCCTTCCTGCTGATGCCGGTGGCCGTCACGCTCTGGTACATGAGCATGGATGTCGCGGCAATGCTGATGGTCGAGGCGGGTTACGACTGGCAGTTTCGCGCCTTCGTCTCGCTCTGGTTCGGGCTGGCGATGACGCTCTTCGCCTTCTGGATCGATCTGCGCTCACGCCACGCCACCCGCGGCGACTACGCCTTCTGGCTCTATCTCTTCGGTGTGCTCACCTTCTGGGGCGGTTTGAGCGCGCAGCATTCCGACAGCGAACTCAACAAGTTTCTCTACTTCTGCATCAATCTGGCACTGATTGGCATCGGCGCCGTGTTGATCCGCCGCGTCTTCGTGGTCTTCGGTGCGTTGGGTTGCGCGGCTTACCTCGGGCATCTCGCCAACCGCGTCTTTGCCGACAGCTGGCTCTTCCCCATCGTGCTGAGTGCCATCGGCCTGGGGATCATCTACCTCGGCATACTCTGGCAGCGCAATGAAAAGCGTCTGTCGGGCCGCCTGCGCGGCCATCTCCCGCAACCCCTGCAAGAGCTGCTCGCCAGCCGGATGGAATGATGAAATACGTCGGTGCCCACGTCTCCGCCAGCGGCGGTGTCCAGAACGCTCCCCTCAACGCCCAGGCCATCGGCGCCAAGGCGTTTGCGCTGTTCACCAAGAATCAGCGGCAGTGGACGGCCAAGCCGTTCGACGCCGCGACCATCGACGCCTTTCGTGAAAATCTGCAAACGGTCGCCATCGCCCCGGAACAGGTGCTGCCCCACGACAGCTACCTCATCAACCTCGGTCATCCCGAAACCGAAGGTCTGGAGAAATCGCGCGCCGCCTTTCTCGACGAGATGCAACGCTGCGAGCAGCTGGGGTTGAAGCTGCTCAACTTCCACCCCGGCAGCCATCTCAAAAAGATCACGGAAGACGAATGTCTGCGCATCGTCGCCGATTCGATCAACTGGACGCTGGAGAAAACCGAGGGTGTCACCGCCGTCATCGAAAACACCGCCGGGCAGGGTACCAATGTCGGCTACCGCTTCGAGCACCTGGCCGCCATCATCAATGGCATCGAGGACAAAACCCGCATCGGTGTCTGCCTCGACACCTGCCACAGCTTCACCGCCGGTTACGACCTGCGCACGGCCGAGGTGTGCGACGCCACCTTCGCCGAGTTTGAACGCATCGTCGGCTTCCGTTATCTGCGCGGCATGCACCTGAACGATTCCAAACCCGACCTCGGCGCACGCGTCGATCGTCATGAGAGCATCGGTAAAGGCAAACTCGGTACCGAGGTATTCCGCTACATCATGAACGATCCGCGTTTCGATGGAATCCCCATGGTGCTGGAGACCATTGACGAGTCGCTGTGGCCGAAGGAGATCGCGCTGCTCTATTCAATGCAACTGTAGGGGCGACTTCAGTCGCGATCAGCGACTGGCTCCGGCCTCGCCGTTCGCGGTTAAAACCGCTCCTACAAAAATTCACCGCCACGTAGGAGCGAATTCATTCGCGATCAGTCGTTGGAGCACCCCATCACGGCCGAAGTCGCTCCTACACCCGCAATGACTCTGTTTCTTGGCTATCAACTCCAACGCGGCGTATAGCGCCCTACCGCAATGGCGGCGTACTGCGGCGGCCACTCAAGCGGCCAGTCATATTCGTAGGCGGCGTGACGCGTCCAGTAGGGATCGGCCAGATGCATGCGCGCAATGACACAAAGGTCGGCGCGACCGCTGGCAATGATTGCGTTGGCATCGCCGAAGGACTGGATATTGCCCACGGTCATGGTCGGCATGCCGCTGTCGAGGCGCAGACGGGTGGAGAACGGTGTCTGGAAAAGACGCCCGTAGACCGGCTTCTGATCGGAGACCACCTGCCCCGCCGAGACATCGACAATGTCGCAACCCGCTGCGCGCAACGCCTCGATCAGCACCAATCCATCCTCGTGGGAAAAGCCACCCGCCCGCCAGTCCGTCGCCGAGATGCGCACCGAGATTGGTTTGCCCTGCGGCCAGGCAGCGCGCACCGCGCGAAACACTTCGAGCGGATAGCGCATACGGTTTTCGATCGAGCCGCCGTACTCGTCATCGCGCTCGTTGGTCAAAGGCGAGAGAAACGTTGAGAGCAGGTAACCATGCGCCATGTGCACTTCCAGCATGTCGAAACCGGCGCGTTCGGCGCGACCCACCGCCCGCACATAATCGTCGACGATATGATCCATATCCGCGCGGGTCATGGCCCGCGGCACGTGGCAGTACTCGGCATAGGGCAACGGCGAGGGCGCCACCACCTCCCAGTTGCCTTCCAACAATGGCCGATCCGCACCTTCCCAGGGACTGCGGGTCGAGCCCTTGCGCCCCGAGTGGCTGAGCTGCAGACAGGTCCTGGCGGTGGAGTTGCCGTGAATGAAATCGACGATACGACGCCATGCCGTCTCGTTGGCATCGGAGTAGATCCCCGCGCAGCCGAGCGAGATGCGCCCCTCCGCCGAAATCGCCGTCGCTTCGGTGTAGATCAGGCCGGCGCCACCGATGGCGCGACTGCCAAGGTGCACCAGGTGCCAGTCGTTGACCGTGCCTTCCGCGGCCGAATACATGCACATGGGCGAGACGACGATGCGGTTCTCCAACACCAGGTCGCGCAGTTTGAAGGGAGTGAAAATGGGCGGCGGTGTGCGCCCCGACGGGTGGCGCGGCTCGCCGCTCTGCCGATAGGCCTGGTCGGCGAACCAGCGCTCCATCTCGGCGACAAAACCGGCATCGCGCAGGCGCAGGTTGTCGTGGTTGATGCGCAGCGAGCGGGTGAGCAGGCTGTAGGCGAACTGCAGCGGCTCGAGTCGCCCGAAGTAACGCTCGGTCTCCTCGAACCACCCCATGCTCACCTGCGCTGCGCGTTGCAGGCTGTTGACCACCGGTTCGCGCTCTTGTTGATACGCGGCCAGCGCTGTGGGTAACTCGGCGTGCGCGCCCAGGGCATCGATCAGCGCGACGCCATCCTCCATCGCCAGCTTGGTGCCCGAACCGATGGAAAAATGCGCGGTGTGCAGCGCATCGCCGATCAGCACGATGTTGTCGTGGTGGTAGCGCCCGTTGCTGACGCGTGGAAAACTGCGCCACAGCGAACGGTTGGAAACCAGCCGCTCACCCTCGAGTTCTTTGGCGAACAGCGCCTCGCAATAGGCGATGGTCTCCTCTTCGCTCGCCTCCTCCAGCCCGGCACGGCGCCAGGTCTCTTCGGTGCACTCGACGATGAACGTGGAGATGCCCGGCATGTACTGATAGCAGTGCCCGCGCCACAGGCCGTGTTCGTTCTCATTGAAGTAGAAGGTGAAGGCGTCAAACGGTTTGGTGGTGCCCAGCCAGACGAACTTGTTGGGACGCATCACCACCTGGGTTTGAAACTCGCGCGCATAGCGATCGCGGACAACCGAGTTGATGCCGTCACCGGCAACGATGAGATCGGCATCGGCAAACGATTCGAGCCCCGTGATCTGCACATTGTGTGCAATCTCCACGCCCAACTCGCGCGCGCGCGCCTCGAGAATCTGCAGCAGCTTGAGCCGCTGCATGCCGGCAAAGCCGTGGCCGCCGGAGCGCAGCACCTCACCCCGATAGTGAATGTCGATAGCGTCCCAATGCACAAAACTCTGGGTGATCGCCTGGTAGGTGAACTCATCGTTCTCGCGAAAACCCTCCATGGTGTCGTCGGAGAAGACCACGCCGAAACCCCAGGTGACATCGGGGGGGTTGCGCTCGAAGATTCGCACCCGCCAATCAGGAAACCGCTTTTTTGCCAGCAGCGAAAAGTAGAGCGAGCCCGGCCCGCCACCGATACAGACGATATTCATGCAGTTTCCTTCTAGCTGGATTGCTGCGCCTCTTCGCGCAGTCGAAAACGTTGCAGCTTGCCTGTCTGGGTACGCGGCAGACTGCCGCGGAACTCGATGGCGCGTGGATACTTGTAGGGGGCGATCTCCTGCTTGACGTAGTTCTGCAGCGTCTTGACCATCGCGGCGTCGCCCACCGCCCCTTCGCGCAACACCACGTAGGCCTTGACGATATGGCCGCGCTCCTCATCGGGCGCCGCCACCACGCCGCATTCGGCGACCTGGGGATGGGCCAGCAGACAGTTCTCCACTTCGGGACCGGAGATGTTGTAGCCGGCCGAGACGATCATGTCGTCGCCGCGCGCCACGTACCAGAAATAACCTTCCTCGTCCTGGCGGTAGATGTCGCCGGTGATGTTCCAGCCCTTTTTCACGTAGGCGCGCTGCTTGTCGATGGCGGCAAGATAACGGCACCCCGTCGGCCCCTGCACCGCGAGCCACCCCTCTTCGCCGATCGGCAGCGGATCCCCCTGGCGATCGACGATGCAGGCGCGGTAACCGGGCACCGCCTTGCCCGTCGCACCGGGGCGGATATCGTCGCCGGCGGCGGAGATGAAGATGTGCAGCATCTCGGTCGAACCGATGCCGTCGATGATCTTCAGCCCGGTCGCTTCGTGCCACGCCTCCCAGGTGGGCTTGGGCAGATGCTCGCCGGCAGAGATGCACATCGTCAGGCTGCCGAGATCGTAATCGCCCACCTGCCCGAGCATCGCCCGATACGCCGTGGGCGCGGTGTACATGCCGGTCACCTTGTGACGCTGGATGGTCTCGAGCATGGTGGTGGGACCGAACTGCTCCACCATCACCGTGGAGGCGCCGAAACGCATGGGAAAGGCCACCAGCGCACCGAGCCCGAAGGTAAAGGCGACCGGCGGCGAGCCGGTGAAGATGTCATGGGATTGAATGTGCGCGACGTGACGGGCGAAAGTGTCGCACATGGCGAGGATATCGCGATGAAAATGCACCGTTCCCTTGGGCTGCCCGGTAGTGCCGGAGGTGAAGGCGATCAGTACCGGGTCTTCCGCCGCGGTGTCGACGTTGTCGAACCCGTCCGGCTTGACGGCCATCGCGCGCTCCAGCGGTTGAAAGCCGCAACCGTCACTGGAAAAAGTGAGCAGATGCCTGAGCCGTTGCGTTTCGCCGTGCGCCTGCGCCAGTTCATCGATCAGCGCGACATCGCACAAGGCGTGACGCACGCGTGCCTTGTCGATGATGTAGGCCAACTCATGGCTGCGCAGCAGCGGCATGGTGGCGACCACCACCGCGCCAGCCTTGGCCACCGCCATCCAGCAGGCGACCAGCATCGGATTGTTGGGCGCGCGCAGCAGCACCCGGTTGCCCGGTTCGACCCCGAGATCCTCGACCAGCACCCGCGCAATGCGGTTGGCCTTGTCCTGCAATTCGCCATAGTTCCACACCGCGTCACCGAAGTGCAGCACCGGTTGCTCGCCCCTGCCGTCGATGACCCAGTGATCGAGGAGTTCGGCGGCGCAGTTGAATTGCTCCGGATAGGCGGCCAGCTCCGGCACACCGCTGAAATCCCGCACTGGCCACAACTCCTCGGGTGGCAGATGATCACGTACAAAAGTATCCATCACTCTTCCTCCTCCCGGTCACTCGAACCGATCGGGCGACACACGGTCCGCCCTACCGACCACGAAGTTCACGCTACCGACAAACAGAAGTCTTCTTGTTCTTACTTTGTGCACTTCGTGTACTTTGTGGTTCACGGCGGTTGCCCTTTCGCCGTTCGCGCAAACCAATAGACTCAAAAACTTCCTTATTCACCACGAAGTACACAAAGTTCACGAAGTTGAACACCAAAACCATTCATTCACTTCGCGCACCCGATGGTTACACATCGCGCTCCGCGGCATGCACCGCGCGCACCTGGCCGGCGATGATCAGTTGCTGAACCTCGCTGGTGCCTTCGTAGATGCGCAGTGCGCGCACCTCGCGATAGAGCCGCTCGACGGTCTCGCCCGCCACCACACCCAAACCTCCGTGCAGCTGCAGCGCCTGATCGACAACCCGCTGGGCGGCCTCCGTGGCGTAGTACTTGGCCATGGCCGCCTCGCGGCTGATGCGACCACCCTGAGCATCTTTGGTCCAAGCGGCGCGATAGATGAGTAACGCAGCCGCATCGATCTCCACCGCCATCTGCGCGATCTTGCTCTGGGCAAGCTGGTAATCGGCGAGTGGACGGCCGCCGATGATCCGTTGCGCGCTGCGTGCCAGTGCCGCATCGAGCGCACGGCGCGCGAACCCGAGTGCCGCAGCGCCAACGGTTGCGCGAAAGATGTCCAGCGTGGCCATGGCGATCTTGAACCCCTCACCCTCGGCACCCAGCAAGGCTTCGGCCGGTACGCGGCAGTCATCGAGCTGCAGCGTCCCCAACGGATGCGGCGCGATGACCGCAATGCGTTCGCTGACAGACAGTCCAGGCGAATCGACGTCGACAATGAACGCCGACAGTCCTTTGGCGCCGGCTTCGCCGGTGCGCGCAAAAAGCACATAGTGATCGGCGAGCCCGGCGTTGGAGATCCAGGTCTTGGTGCCATTCAGCCGGTAGCCGTCGCCGTCGCGCTCGGCCCGGGTCGTCATCGCCGCCGGGTCGGAACCGGCCTCCGGTTCCGAGATCGCGAAAGCGGCGATCCTGTCACCTTGCGCCACCGGCGGCAGATAGCGTTGCTGCTGATCCAGGCCGCCGAACAGGCTGATCGAACCCGTCCCCAGACCCTGCATGGCGAAGGCGAAATCGGCCAGACCCGAGTGGCGGGCCAACGTCTCGCGCAGCAGGCACAGGCTGCGTACATCGAGCCGTTCGGGGTACGCGCCGCCGTGCTCCTGCGGTACGCAGTAGCGCAGCCAACCGCCAGCGCCCAGGGCGCTGACCAGCGCCTGCGACGTTGCATCCAATGCGCTGTTGTCGTTCCCGGCGGCATGTTCGCGCTCGATCAACGGTTCAAGATACCGACCGCACCACGCCTCAAGGTCGGCCGCGAGGGCACGGTGCGCCTGATCGAAGAAGGGCCAGTTGAGAAAGCTCGTATCCGGCATGGTGTAGCTCTCAGTCGCCCTTGAACTCGGGGCGCTGTTTTTTGACGAAGGCGTGGTAGGCGCGTTCGAAATCCTTGGTCTGCATGCAGATGGCCTGCGCCTGCGCCTCGGCCTCGATTGCCTCGTCGATACCCATGTCCCACTCCTGATGCAGGCAGCGTTTGGTCATGGCGTGCGCGAAGGTGGGGCCACGGGCGATGCGCTGCGCCGTCGCCTGGGCGGTCGCCAGCAATTCGTCGGGTTCGGGCTGGGCGTTGTAGAAACCCCAGGCCAACGCTTCGGCGGCGCTCATCATGCGTCCGGTATAGAGCAGCTCGGAAGCGCGTCCGTGCCCGATGATGCGCGGCAGAATGGCGCAGGCGCCCATGTCCGCCCCGGCGAGGCCGACCTTGACGAACAGGAAACCCACCTGGCTGCGTGCCGTGCCGTAACGCAGATCGCTGGCCATGGCGAGAATGGCACCGGCACCGACGCATACACCGTCGATGGCGGCAACTATCGGTTGCGGACACGCGCGCATCGCTTTGACCACATCGCCGGTCATGCGCGTGAAGTTCAGCAGCCCATCCATGCCCATCTGCGTCAGCGGGCCGATAATCTCGTGCACGTCACCGCCGGAGCAGAAATTCTCCCCCGCACCGGTGATCACCACCGCCTTCACATCCTCGGCGTAAGCCAAATTGCGGAACGTGTCGCGCAGTTCGGCATAGCTTTCAAAAGTGAGTGGGTTTTTGCGCTCCGGCCGGTTGAGGGTGACGGTGGCGACCCGGTCGGTGACCGACCAGTCGAAGTGTTGCGGTTGCCATTCCGCGGCTTTGAGAGTGTACATGCAACGCTCCTATTCGATGATGTTACTGCGCAGTGTCGCCTTCAGGTTTCCCAGCGCGGCGAAAAGCCCGTCCACATCGCTGCGCGTGAATCCGTCAAGCAGCCCGTGCAACGTTTCATGGTGCACCGCCGCCATCTTTGCGAACAGATTCCGTCCGGCCGCGGTAAGGCGCACGATGTTGCTGCGCCGGTCCCCCGGCGCGAGCAGGCGTTCGACCAAGCCATCGGCGGCAAGGCGGTCGATAACGCCGGTGACATTGCCCCCGGTCACCATCATGCGCGTCGAGAGCTGTCCCATGGTGAGCCCCTCGGGTTCGCGCTCCAGCTGCGCGAGCACGTCAAAGCGCGGCAGCGTGGTCTGAAACTCGCGGTTGAGGCGCGCGCGCAACTCGCGCTCGATCAGGTTGGTGCAGGTCAGCAGACGCAACCACATGCGGATCTCTTTGCGATCGGCGGCGCTGGTCGCCGTTTCACGATCTTCGTAACCTGCGGCCGGCTCCATGCACATCGCTCCTCAGATCTCGCCGCCAGCGACCGCCAGCGCCTGCCCGGTGACCGCGCCGCTCTGCGGCAGGCACAGCCAGGACACCGCGTGCGCCACCTCCCCGGGTTGGATCAACCGCCGCTGCGGATTGCCGGCGGCCAGTTCCGCGTAGGCCTGCTCGCGGCTGCGCCCGGTCACCTTTTCGATGGTGTCGACCGTGGAGCGCGTCATATCGGTGTCGGTGTAACCGGGGCAGACGGTGTTGACCGTCACCCCGCTGCCGGCCAGCTCCACCGCCAGCGCGCGTGTCATGCCCACCACGCCATGCTTGGCCGCGCAATAGGGCACCACATACGCGTACCCTTTGAGCCCCGCCGTAGAGGCAATATTGACGATGCGGCCCCAGCCCGCTTTTTTCATCGCCGGCAACAGCAACTGTGTGCAGACGAAGGTGCTGGTAAGGTTCATTGCCAGAGTCTGGTGCCACTGCTCGGAAGTGGTCCGTTCCAGCAGCCCGCTCACCGCCCCACCCACGTTGTTGACCAGAATATCGATCGGGCCATGCCCATCGCGGGCCTGGGTCATGGCCGTGCGCAGCGCGTCTTCATGGGATGCGTCGGCGACCAGGGCGTGAACCTCAACCCTGTGTTCATTACGCAACAGCGCGGTGTGAGTGTCCAGGGTCTCGGCATTGCGCCCCAGCAGGATCAGATCGCAGCCTTCCGACGCCAGTGCCGCGGCGCAGGCGGCACCAATGCCGCGGCTGCCGCCGGTGATGAGTGCGGTACGGCCGGACAAGGGGCGCGACGAGTGGTCGTGACTCATGAGTACAAAATAGACGTTTTACATTTCATTATTTTATATCTAAACTATTTTTTGGCAAATGCAAGTTAATTTGGGAGGAAAGGCACGTGGAAATACTGCAACCAGAGGGCTGGAAACGCCCCAAGGGCTATAGCAACGGCATCGCCGCGAGCGGCAAAATGATCTTTCTCGGCGGCCAGGTGGGCTGGAACGCCAACGAGGAGTTCGAGACCGACGACTTTGCCGGGCAGGCGCGCCAGGCACTGAGCAACATCGTGGCGATCCTCGCCGCCGGTAACGCCAGGCCCGAGCACATCGTGCGCATGACCTGGTTCATCGGCGACAAACGCGAGTACCTGGGTTCACTCGCCAAGCTTGGCGAAGCCTACCGCGAGGTGATCGGCCGCAACTTCCCGGTGATGTCGGTCATCGAGGTCAAAGGCTTCATCGAAGACGGCGCCAAACTGGAGATCGAGGCGACCGCCGTAGTCCCATGAGCAACGCCTTCGTCACCACCGTCCCGGTGCGCTTCGAACACGTCGATATGGCGGGGATCGTCTTCTATCCCCGCTATTTCGAGATGGTCAATCAGGCGGTGGAGAACTGGTTTGCCGAGGCGCTGGATTGCGATTTCCGGCGCTTGCACGCCGACCTGAAACTGGCTATCCCCACCACCCATTTCGACGTCCATTTCGATGCCCCGTCACGGCTTGGGGACCAGCTCAGCTTTGCGCTGACCGTACCGCAACTGGGCAACTCGTCGTTTACCCTGCACCATGCGGTCAGCTGCGAAAGTCAGCAACGACTGCGCATCACCCAGAGGCTGGTCTGCTGCCAGATGGACGGCATGCGGCCGGTGCGGATCCCGGCCGAAATACGCGAATGCATGGCGCACTATCACGACGGGTGAGAAATCGGCGGGCCCTAAACCAGCACCCAATGCGGGCACGCGGCCGTCAGGGCAGGTGATCGTTCTCGCCCTTCGCCGCGCCGTAATTCTGGGATTCGCCCGCTACGCCGTAGACACTGCGGCGAAACTCGTCGAGCAGTTCACTGATCCGTTCCGGTTCGCGACCCAGCGCCTGCAGTACGCCGCCTCCCAACTGCAGGCTCGCCTCAAAGGTCTCGGAGACGGCGACCGAAGCCCCCAGCTCGCGCAACTTGATCGCCCCCTCGCGATCGCGGGCCCGGGTGTGGATAGGGAGCTGCGGATAGTGCCTGTGCATCGCTTCGACACAGCGCTCGGCGCTACTGGGACTATCCAGGCTTACCAGCAGCAACCCCGCCGCTTCGGCATCCGCCGCATCCAGCACGTCTTTGCGGCTGGCGTCGCCATAGAATACGGAATAGCCACGTGCGCGCGCCGCGGTAACACGATCCGCATCCATGTCGATCGCCACGTAGGGGATCTCCGCCCGCCCCAGCACCCGTGCTACGCGCTCGCCGACCCGCCCGAAGCCGGCGATGATGACGTGACCCGAAAGACCGATCACCGGGCTTTCACGCATCTCGTGTCCGGCTTGCCGCTGCCCCCAGGTCTGCAGAGTCCAGGTCAGGACGCGCGCCAGCAGTGGTGTCGCCGCCATGCTCAGCGCCACGATGAGAGTGAGGAAATGAAACAGGTCGGTGGTCATAACCCCGGCCACCGCGGCCACCCCGAACAGCACGAAACCGAACTCGCCGCTCTGCGCCAGCAGCAACGCCACGGCACTGGCGTTGGCGAGGTGCAGGCCGGAGACGCGGCAGATCACCAGTATCAGCAGCGCCTTGACGGTCATCACCCCCGCCACCGACGCGACCACTGAGCCGGCACGCTCAAACAGCAGACCGAAATCTATGGACATGCCCACTGTCATGAAGAACAGCCCCAGCAGAAACCCGCGAAAGGGTTCGATATCGGCGATCACCTGGTGGCGGTATTTGGACTCGGCCAGCATCACGCCGGCGATGAAGGCGCCCATCGCCATCGACAGGCCGGCCTTCTGCATCAGGGCCGCGGTCCCCAGTACCACCAGCAACGCAACCGCGGCGAACGCCTCGCTGCTGCGACTGCGCGCCACCAGGTTGAACACATGGTTCAACACATAGCGACCGATCACCACCACGCCGACGATGATCAGCACCCCTTCGAGCAGCGCGAAACCAACGCTCTCGGTCAGCTCCAGCGGCTTTTCGCTGAGCAGCGGCACCAGGGCCAGAAGTGGCACGACGGCGAGATCCTGAAAGAGCAGTATGCCGAGCGACGTACGCCCGTAAGTGGTATTGAGCTCGCCACGCTCGGTGAGCAACTGTAGCCCGAAGGCCGTAGACGACAGCGCCAGGCCGAAACCCACGAGCAGCGCGATGCTGAGCGGCAAACCCAGCGCATACACCGCTCCGGCCAGCACCAAACCCGTCACGATCACCTGCGCCGAGCCCAGGCCCAATACGCTGTGACGGATACCCCAGAGTCGCGAAGGTCGCAGCTCGATACCGATGGCAAAGAGCAGAAATACCACGCCAAATTCGCCGATGTGGCGTATCTCCTCCACGCCGTCGATCAGCCCCAGTCCCCACGGCCCAATGACAACACCACCGACCAGATAGCCGAGCACGGTACCGAGGCCGAGGCGCTGCGACAACGGCACCGCCACGACGGCAGTGGCCAGCAGAATCAGGACATCGATCAGTGTGGTGTGGTCAGACATGCCGCGCGGTTCCCCCCTCAGCAACCAACGCAATGTAGCAGATGACACTGCGAGAAAAGCAAGGCCGGGAAAGACCCGGCCTCGGCTGCACTATTTGAAGCGTATCTCAATCGCCTTCGGTCGGCACCAACAACACCGGTATCTTGCTGATCTGCGTCAGCCGCCGTGCGGTAGAACCGAGGAGCAGTTCCCCGAGCCGCGAATGGCCGTGCGAGCCGAGCACGATGAGTTGTGCTTTGCGCTTTTGTGCCTCTTTGTAGAGCACCCGCGCGGGTACGCCTTCGAGCACCACGATATCCTCAATCAATTGGCTGTCGGCAGCGCTGACACCGAGTTCTTCCTCGCAGGCCTTCTCGATACGCGAGGTCATCAACGCCCGCGTTTTGGCAAAACCCTCATCGTGCAGCTTCTGGTAGTTGCCTTCGGGAAGGTAGCTTTCGATGACCGCTTTTGCCGTGGTGCCCAGCGGTTCCATCGCATGCGCCACCACGATCTTTGCCCCTACACATTTGGCCAGCACGATGGCATAGCGAAATACCGGGCGGGTATGCTCGCCCAGATCCGTTGCGTAGAGGATGGTCTTGATCTCCTGGGTCACGGGCAACTCCTTGGTCGATAGTGAGGGGTGATGCGACAGCGCAGGTATGACATTGTCGACTCTCCGCCTGACGCAAGCAACCCACTTCCATCATCGAAAACCCACGCGGATTCCAAATCGTCCGTTCGTGGAGAATTCGTAACGAAAGGTCTGACCGCACAGCGGGTCAGGTCATACCGTTAAGGAATTGCCCCCTCGCCATGCCGCTGCTCGACACGATACCTGAATGCTCCCGAAACAGGCCTTAAAGGCTCAGAGAATCACCGGCAGCAGAAACGGCAGCATCATAAAACTCATCGCCGTGGAGACCACCACCAAACCCGCTACCTCTTCCGGCTCGTTGCTGTAGTACTGCGCAAAGAGGTAGTTGAACACCGCCACCGGCATCGACGCCTGAAGCACGACCACACCCAGCTCAATACCTTCCAATCCGAACAGGGCGCCAATTCCAAATCCCAGCGCCATACCACCGCCGATGCGCACCAGACTGAGGAGGGCGCTGCGCCCCAGGGAGTGCACTTGCAACTTGGCCAGGGAGACCCCCAGCGCCAGGATCATGATGGGGATGGTGAACTGGCCGAGCAGATCGACCGTGCTGCCTGCCCAACCCGGCAAACGAGTCCCGGTCGCCAGCAAGACCATGGCCAGCGCCACCGCCCAGAGTATCGGGGTGCGTAATAGTATGCCGAGCGAAGTGCGCCCCGCCGCAATCGCCTGCCCGGCGGTAAACATGCCAATCGCAGATACGGTGAAAAAGGCGATAGCCAACGCCAGGCCCGACTCGCCGAAGGCAAACAGGGATAACGGTAAACCCATGTTGCCGCAATTACCGAAGATCAGGCTGGGCAGAAACGCCTTGCAGGAAAGCCTGGCGCGTTTCAGAACCAGGTAGCCCAGCAACCCCATCGCAACATGGACAACGACGGCCACCAGCAGCAACTTGCTCAAGGTGCCCAGCGCCGGCGCGGTTTTCAACAGCGTGGAGACCACCAGGGCCGGCGTGCCGACCCAGGTCACCAACGTCGTCATACCCTTGGTATCGAACGGAAGCCGAAAACGCCCCCACGCGAAGCCGATCCCCGCGACCAGAAAAACGGGGGCGATGATGGCGAAAAGTTCTTGAGCGAGTGTGGTGGACAATGACGGGCTTTCACTGGGTCGGTAAAGATCGGTCCCGAGTGTACCCTAACCTATCCCGCGCTCCAGTTGACGATCAGGCCTTTCTGCGCGTGTCCTCCAACCGCGCCGTGTTCAATCGCTGCACTCTCTCTCCACCACCAGAACCCGTGCTTCGCCGATGGGATGGACGACATGCCCGGTTCTCCCGAAGCCGCATTAAAAAGTCGCCCAGCTCCAGTACCACGCGCCCATCGAGGACGGCGAAAACCTCATCCCCGTCGCTCACGTGCCATCGGTATGGTCGATCGGTCCAATGCAATCGGGTGGTGATACCGGCCATATTGGCAATCTCAAGCGCCCCCCACGGGCTTTCTGCCGCGAACTCCTGCGCCCTGATGAGTCGCATCTCTCGGCTCTCCTTTCGGGTCACAGCGCCGAAAAATCGACCCTTACGGACCGCTCATTGAATCGATTCCGCGCTGGCGATGACTTATAACTTATTGAATAAAAAGATATATATAGGGAATAGCCACGCTCTAAAAAATATTTTCATTGCGTCGAAAAATCTTGTTGCAACGCAACATCAACAGGCGTATATTGCACTGCAACAAAGAACCCAACCCCTATTTACTTTGAGAGGATACGCACATGAAACTGAATTCTTACACTGATGTTTTCGAGCAGTTCAAGGTTGCCCTGGCCCCGGTTCAGAAGCTGAACGCCCTGGGCGTCGAGAACTTCGAGAAGCTGGCTGCCCTGCAGGTCTCCAGCCTGGAAGCCTACTCCAAACTGGGTGTCTCCCAGCTGAAGGCCGCCCTGGCGGTGCAGGACGTAGCCGGTCTACAAGCCTATATCGCCGACCAGCAGGAAGTTGCCAAGACCGTTGGCGAGAAGCTGGTTGCCGATGCCAAGAGTGTGGCCGAGATGGGTGAGAAGTTCACCGCCGAGGCTCAGAAAGTGGCCAAGGAGAGCTTCGCTTCCGTCGGTCTGAAAGCTGCCTAAGACGCTTCACCTTCAGCAGTAACACGAAGTCGAAAGGCCGCCACCTCCCTGAGGTGGCGGCCTTTTCTTTGGACGCTTACCCCCGGTACTGCGTAGGGAGGCTCGCCGTGGCCGCCAAATCGGGTTAGCCTGTCGGCAAAGTTGGCGTCTGCAACATTGCGGCGCTACCAGAACAACATGACCAGGGAGCATCGATCGTGTCCGACAGCCGCATGACCGCATTGAAGAAAGCACTGCAGATGGAAGTCGAGGGAATGGCCTATTACAAGGCCGCCCGCGACAAGGCGACCAGTAAATTCGGGCAGCGGATGTTCGAGTACCTGCGGGAGTCCGAAGAAGATCACATCGCCCGCATCAAAGAGATTTACCAGTCGCTGGAAACCAGCGGCAGCTGGCCCGAATCCCAATCAGATGGCAACCATTCCGTCGCCGAAATCTTCACCCAAGCCATGGAAGAGATCAAAGAACGGCAGGCCATCGACACCGACGATATCGCCGCACTCAATCAGGCCGCCGATTTCGAGCGCCGCGGCAGCCACTTCTATCAGCAGCGCGCCGATGAGGTTACGGACCCGTTTGAAAAGGCGTTCTACACAAAACTTGCGCAGGAAGAGGTGTCCCACCTCAAATCGATTCTCGATTCGATTCAGTTTCTGGAAGACCCGCAAGGTTTCTTCGGCAATCACGAACCAGGCACAATGGCGGGTATCTGATTCTTGAGCCCGCTAGTGATGATGGCCGCCCGCGCCGTGCGCATGCCCATGGGCCAGTTCTTCGTCGGTGGCAGCGCGCACTGAGACCACCTGAATATCGAATACCAGCGTCTTGCCGGCCAGCGGGTGGTTGGTGTCGACATCGGCCATGAACTTGCCCACTTTGACGATCTGTACCTGGTGCCTGCCGTGTTCGGTATCGACATGGGCAATCATGCCCGGCTTCCACTTGCGCGCTCCCTGCAGATGCTTCACGGCAATGCGCTGCACCGACCCATCCTTACGCGCTCCGTAAGCGTCTTCCGGAGGCACGGTCACGGAAAATTGATCACCCTCGGCCCTGCCTTCCAACGCCCGTTCGAGACCGGCGATGATGTTGCCCTGCCCGTGCAGATACGCAACCGGCGCAGCAGGGCTGGCGGATTCGATCACGTCGCCCGTCTCCGACTTCAGGGTATAGCCAAACTGCACCACCGAATTTTTCGCTATGTTCATCGTGTCACCGGCCCTTGATGCCCTGATCGTCCCCGTGCCCCGGGCATTCTAGTTCATTGTCGGACTGAAGTACCCGCCCTGTGCGTCGAACGCGTGCTTGCCGAGGTTGTTGGTGGAAATTACCACCCGGATCACCGGTACCGGTACCTCTACCGAATCACCTATTCATCTGAGAGCGACCGTGAAGGGCGCACCCGCGCTACGGTTCACGCCATCGGTGATAAAATGCGCGCAGGACTGATCCGGAAAAAGCCAATGCCCCTACCCGAGCCTGTTGCACGCGAGCACATCCATACCCGGACGATAGTCTGCAACGGGTATCGTCGTCACGATGGGCTGTGGGACATCGAAGCCACGCTGGAGGATGTTCGCACCTATGGCGTGGACAGCGAGTACCGCGGCCGTATCGAGGCGGGCGAGCCCGTCCACGGCATGAGCCTGCGGGTGACGCTCGATATCGAGTTCGTCATCCACGACCTGGTGGCCGCGTCCGATTTCGTCCCCGCCGCAACCTGCACCACGGTGACCGACGGCATGAGAAAGCTGATTGGATTGCGCATCGGCTCGGGCTGGATGAAGCAGGTGCGCGAACGCGTGGGCGGCGTATTGGGTTGCACCCACCTGATCGAGATGCTCGGGCCCATCGGCACTACTGCTTATCAGACCATGTATCGCGAAGTGGAAGAACACAACCGCAACAAACCCAGCCGCCCCAAACCGCGCGTCATCGACAGCTGCGTAACCTGGGCAGCGGACGGGGAAAAGGTAAGAAAGCGGTGGCCGGAGTTTTCCACTTAAAAACGATCAGATTCGTGCACGCGCCGTCTTGACGACACGAGCTGGCTTACGCTCGTGCGCAGAGCGGCCGGCAACCGGGTTGCTCCCGCCACCTCACCCCACCGGGCTCAAGAAACGGGGACCGCCGCCGATCATGGTCTGAATACTCGCAGCGGTACTATATGTGAAGGAACTCCTACAGAAAAGAGCGTTTCGCTACGGCGCCGCCGGCGCGCTCTTCGGGCTGGCCTACGCACTGCTGGGCCACACCGTCGAGCGGTATGACGGTGGCGCGGGCGCCTACGTGTTCATCCAGGTGGCGCCAATCCTTTTTGGTCTTCTCGCCTTTGCCATCGGCCGGGAAGAGGACCGCATCCGAGCCCAGGCCCGTACTCTTGACGAGGCACGGGAGCGATTCTCCAGCCTGACCCACGCCGCCATTACCGAGCGCAAGTGGGACGTCAGTTTCTACGACACACACATCCCGACCTGCTGGCTGGTAAAAGGTTGTACCCACACGGAATGCCCGTCATACGGGGAGCATCACATCCGCTGCTGGCTGGTGTCGGGCACCCATTGCCGGGGCGCGGTGCAGGGGCGTTTCGCCGCCAAACTCGGCGATTGCGCCGCGTGCGATATCTATCAAGCCTCGTTCGGCCGCGGACCGATCAGCGAGATCGCCGAGAACTTCAACAGCCTGATGTGGGCGTTGCGCGAGAAAGAAGACCTGCTCACCGCAACGAACAACGAGCTCAACAGCCAATATGCAGAGCTTAAGGCCCTCCAGGAAAAGACCAAGGCAATGGCGGAATCCGATGCGCTGACCGGTCTCGGAAACCACGGCCACTTCCAGCAGCGCCTGCAGGAGGAAGTCGCCCGGGCCGAGCGATACGGCCACACGCTGACGTTGCTGCTACTCGACCTCGATCATTTCAAGCAGATCAACGACCGCTACGGCCACCAGAAAGGCGATGCCGTCCTTTCAAGCTTCGGCAAGATCATGAAGACAGGACTCCGGGACGTGGACTACGCCGCCCGCTACGGTGGCGAGGAGTTTGCGGTGATCATGCCCGAGACCGATGGCGCCGGGGCCATGGAGATTGCGGAAAGGCTGCGCAGGAAAATGGGTGAGGTGGCAAAAGCAGCCGATCTGCCCGCGATGCAGATCAGTGCCAGCTTTGGCGTCGCCGATTTTCCAGCCTGTGCCACGGATGGCGCGGGCCTGGTTGCCGCAGCCGATGCGGCACTCCTGTTCGCCAAACGCACAGGCCGCGATCGGGTCGTCTACTACCGCAATCTTTCCGAAACGGAGCACGAGAATAGCGATCTGTGGCGCATCAGCGACAGCCAGAAAAGCAGCATCGGTGTTTAGGTTCTGCCTGACTCGGCAGGGCGGTTGGCAGCGGCAATAACCTTTCAGGGTAACCGGGGACAGATCGTTTTTAGTAACCGAACCTACTAACCGTGGTCTGTCCCCGTGATTGTTCCTGGCAGGCGATAGAGCCACTTGGCAAACAAGCCGCATCGGCCTGTGTGGCAGCAGCGTGAAATGCGGGGAAACCTCAGGGTCTATCGCTGATTATTCCTGATTGTTCTGTCTGTTTTGTCAGGCAAGTATTCGACGCATACCGACCTTTGTTACCTGTTTGCCATCCAAGCCTTCAAAATCACTGGCTGGAACCACAGAGGTTATTTCGTAACCCAGCTTGGTGAACATACCGGGGTTGCCGGTTTCCAGAATCGTATTAAGTACTACTTTTTGAGCTCCCAGCCTGATAGCAATTGATTCAATTTCTTTTACAAGTACCGAGGCTATACCCTGCCTGCGATACACAGGATGAACTGCCAAACCCTGGAAATGTATGGCCCCATCACCCGCAAAGTATTCAATTACACCGACGATGTTTTTGTCTTTTACAGCTACCAACGTAGTTAACGAATGGCCGCTGGGGGGTTTACCTGTAGCATGCGCGCACGGCCTGTATATTCGACGCAAATCTTCCGTTGCCAAAGAAACAACCTCTTCAGTATCGTCGTTCTGGTCTTTCTCTCGAATCTCGACCATCCTCTTAACAGGGGATACCCATTAGCCGACTCCGATCAGGCGACATCAACTTACTCGACCTGGCTGGTAGCCGGAGGGATGGGCTCCCCCTCCTTCCGCATACCGTCCCTATGGAATTCGATAGCCTCCCTAATCTGAGATTCCATCTCTTCGATGGTTTGGCCGGTGGCAACACACCGCGGCGGGTCGGGAGCGTAGGCAGAGTAATTGCCTGCGGCCTTCCCGATGACGATGGCGTATTTCATCTCAGGCCCTGTTTCCAGCCAGCTTACTTGTAACGGACCTTCACCTGCTTCGAATCGCCCCAGGCACCCTGCTTTCCTTGTCGCCAAACATTGGCTTGAATGCGGTCCGCCAGCCCATCTCCAGCGCTATTGCCCCACCTGCGATCCGCCCCGACCCGTCTCCTTGATCAATGTCATCACCGAAGCCACCATTCCCGACACGTCGCTCAGCGTTGACGGCACGATGATGGTGTTGCCCTGCTTGGCAAGATTGCCAAACTCGCGCACATACTGTTCCGCAACCCGGAGATTGACGGCGTCTTTGCCGCCCGGCTCGTTGATGGCACGCGCGATGCGCTCGATGCCGCGCGCGGTCGCTTCGGCGAGCAACATGATCTCCTTGGCCTTGCCCTCGGCCTCGTTGATGAGTTTTTCCTTCTCGCCCTCGGCGATCTTGATAGCCTGCTGCTTGGTGCCTTCGGCGATGTTGATCTTGGACTGGCGTTCGCCTTCCGATTCGGCGATGACGGCACGCTTTTCGCGCTCAGCGCGCATCTGCTTTTCCAGTGCATCTTGAACGCTGCGCGGCGGGGTGATGTTGCGGATCTCGTAGCGGGTGATCTTGACGCCCCAGGGATCGGAGGCTTTGTCCACCGCCGAGATGATGGCGCCGTTGATCGCCTCGCGTTCTTCGAAGGTGCGGTCCAGTTCCAGCTTGCCGATTTCGGAGCGCATGGTGGTCTGCGCCAGCTGTGTGGCGGCGAAGCGGAAGTTGTCGATACCGTAGCTCGCCTTGGCGGCATCGATCACCTGCAGGTAGAGCACGCCGTCGACCTCCACCGCGATATTGTCGCGGGTGATGCAGGTCTGTGAGGGAACGTCGATGGCCACCTCTTTGAGTGAATGCGTGTAGGCGACGCGGTCGACAAAGGGAATGAGGATGTGGAAACCGGCGCTCAGCGTCTTGGCGTATTTTCCGAGCCGCTCGATGATGAAGGCCTCGCGCTGCGGGACGATGCGCGCGGTGTTGATGATGGTGACGACGACCAGGATGGCGATACCGATCGACACCACCAGACTCAGACTGATCTCAAAACCCATTGTTGTTCCCCTTTGTCAATTGAACCGTAGTTCCCCTCACCCCTTACCCTTTTCCTATCAGGGATTGACCAGGGTGTGGGGCATGCAAACGCTTGGCACAAGCCTTGATACCGACAACTTCATCAACCTTTACGGACCTTCAAGGTAATCCCATCTACCTTTTCGATCACGGCCTGCTCGCCGGCGGCAATCGATTCGTCCGCCATCGCATTCCACGGCGCGCCTTTGAATTCGACACGTCCATCGCCCTTACCCGGCTCAATGGTCTGGGTGACGGTGACGCGGTAACCGACGAACTCGTCGAGATCGACATTTAGATCCTGCTCCTCCGTGACGTGGCCGTACATGCGGCCCTTGATCCAGCGGCGCATCAGCACCAACAGCACAACCGAAGTAATGGCAAAGACCATGAGCTGGGAATCGAGCGAGGTGGTGAGATCGAGCCAGGTGGTCAGCGCCGCCACCCAGGCGCCGATGCCGAAAAAGATGAGTATGACGCCGGGCACGGCGAGCTCCGCCAGCACCAGTGCCAGACCGATCAGAAACCAGATGATGACAGGATTCATGCTTACCCCCTGTTGCGACCACCACACGTGAGGTGGTACTGACTTTGTCGTTATTGACGGCGTGAGGTTGGTTGCGAGGATTCGCGGGTAAGGCCGCATTCCGTCGCGCTCGATGTTCCTCCGGGTCTTTCTAGCCCGGGGTCGATTCTAGCGCTATTGGTGGGGAACGCGGAAATGGGGTTTGGGAGGCAGCGGTCCCATGGGTTGCCGTGCATCAGACATGCGGCGGTAGTACAGCCTTGAAAATCACCCTCATCCCGGCCTTCTCCCTGAGGGCGAAGGCGTTTTGTGATGTGGTGTTCGGCTGGGAGCGGATCCCGCCAGGTCCCTTGGCGAGCTATATACCTCTGCAAAGGGCGGGGGACCGGCGGAGTGGTCTCAATCCTCACCGCCGCCCGGCCAGGCGGCGAGCAGCAGAGCCGCACCCAGTACACCGGAGACCCAGGTCAGCACAGGGGCGTTCCAGATCATCTTGGATGCATAACCATCGAGACCCAACAACACGGCCGCGGAGATGATCAGGCTGCCACCGGCGATGGCGATGTAGGTGCGCTGGTGCCCTTCGCGGATCTCCTTGCGAATCCGTTTCAACTCGTCGGATTTCCACTGCACCTCCAGCTTGCCGCTATTGGCGCGGTGCACGAAGTCGTGCAGTTCGCCGGGCAGCTGCGGCAGGATCTCCGCCCAGCGCGGCACCTGCTCTTTCAAGCCGCGAATCAGGGCGCGGGTGCCGACCTGCTCCTGCATCCAGCGCTCGAGGAAGGGTTTGGCGGTCGCCCACAGATCGAGATCGGGGTAGAGCTCGCGCCCCAGCCCCTCGATGTTGAGCAAGGTCTTCTGCAGCAGAATCAGCTGCGGCTGCACCTCCATGTCGAAGCGCCGCGCGGTCTGGAACAGATTGAGCAGAAACAGACCGAATGAGATCTCTTTCAGCGGGCGCCCGAAGATCGGTTCGCACACGGTGCGGATCGCCGCCTCGAACTCATCGACCCGTGTTTCACCGGGAACCCAACCCGACTCGATGTGCAACTCCGCCACACGCCGGTAGTCACGACGGAAGAAGGCGATGAAGTTCTCGGCCAGATAGCGCTGATCGCTGGGCGTCAGGCTGCCGACGATACCGAAATCGACCGCGATGTAGTTGCCCTGCGGTGTGACGAAGATGTTACCGGGGTGCATGTCGGCATGAAAAAAATTGTCACGAAACACCTGGGTGAAGAAGATCTCCACGCCGCGGTGCGCGAGGTCGCGCATATCGATGCCCTGAGCGCGCAAGGCGTCGATATCGCTGACCTGGGTACCGCTGATGCGCTCGAGGGTGAGCACATTGCGTCGCGTGTGCGACCAGTAGACCTCGGGGACGTAAAGCAGGTCGCTCGCTTCGAAGTTGCGGCGCAATTGAGAGGCGTTGGCGGCCTCACGCATCAGGTCCAGTTCGTCGATGATGGTGGTCTCGTACTCCTCGACCACTTCGACGGGACGCAGTCGCCGCCCCTCTTTCCAATAGCGCTCGGCCAACTCGGCGATACGATAGAGCAACGCGACATCACGACGGATGACGCGCTCGATGCCCGGGCGCAACACCTTGACCACCACCGCAGTGCCATCGGGCAGGATTGCGCCGTGCACCTGGGCGATAGAGGCGCTGGCGAACGGTTCGTCCTCGAAACTTGCGTACGCCTCTTCCAGCGGTTTACCCAACGCCTTCGCGACAATGGCTTTGGACTGCGCACCCGGGTAGGGCGGCACGCTGTCCTGCAGCCTGGCCAGTTCGATGGCGATGTCGAGGGGCAGCAGGTCGCGGCGCGTGGAGAGCATCTGCCCGAACTTGACGAAGATCGGCCCCAGATCCTCCAGCGCCGCGCGTATGCGCGCACCGCGCGGGCCGCGGCGGCTCTTCAGGAAGAACCACGGTGTCAGATAGCGTAAAAAACGTACCGGGCGGAACAGGTGAGTCGCAAGGATGATGTCGTCGAGTCCGTGCACCACCAGCACCCAGGCTATGTGGATGAGCCGCCATGCCTCGCCGGGGCGGATCACCCGGCGCTCCGATCCTGCAGGCGTTTGACGCGCGCCGCCAACCGGTCGACATCGGAACGCAGGGTGTCGACGGCGTCGAGAAAATTCGCCACCGCCTCGCGCTCGGCCAGCAGTTCGGCGTCGCTTTTCATATAGCCGGCGAAATCGCGGGCGAAGGTCAGGAGTGTCTGCCCGCTCCAGTCGAAGAACTCTTCCCACGCGGCCTTCAATTTGGCAGCCGACTCTTCGCCCACCACGCCGGCCAGGGGAGCTTCCCAATGCTCCGCGATCTGATCGAGCAGCTTGCGAAACTCGCGCCCCAGTTGCGCATCACCGTCGATGGTCACCTCGCCACGGAACAGGGTCGCCTCCTCGCCGGCGCGCAGCGCCATGAATGCCAGCGGTGTGCCACTGATGTGGGCGTCGGGTTCACCTTGCCACTCACCCTGCAACTGCAGTTGGCCTTCACTGACCAGTACGAAGAAGCTGCGCTCCAACCCCTTCAGCGTTATCTGCACCACGCGGCCATCGAGCGCTGTGACCGCCGCCTGCAGTTCGGGACGGGCGCGGATCACCGCGTTCCAGGCGGCTTCGATGAGAGCAAGGGGCAGCGATAAGGGGTCCATGATTCGTGCTCGTTAGCAGGCTTCGTGTCTCACCAGTTACGCAGTTTATAAAAAGGCGGAACCACCGATGACACTGAACACACCGAAAAACAGTTCTGTGCTCTGTCGGCGGCCCAGCCCGAGGCAATCGAATCCACCAGTCGCCGTTGCGACAGTCGTTTCCCAACATTCATATTCGCACTTTCGGTGGCTTCAGTGTCTTTGGTGGTTGCTTACGTTTATCATGTTGTTTTCGCGCGATCAGCTCACAGCTTGTAGCCGATGTGCAGCGCGACGATCCCGCCGCTCAGGTTGTGGTACTCGCAGCGTTCGAAGCCGGCATCCTCCATCATGACCTTGAGCATCCCCTGATCCGGGTGCATGCGGATCGACTCGGCGAGATAGCGATAGCTTTCGGCATCGTTGGCCACCAGTTTGCCCATCACCGGCAGCAGCTTAAAGGAATAAAGGTCGTAGACCGGTCCCAGGCCGGGTGCCATAGGTTTCGAAAACTCCAGCACCATCGCCTTGCCTCCGGGGCGCAGTACCCGAAACATCGAGCGCAGCGCGGCATCTTTGTCCGTAACGTTGCGCAGTCCGAAAGCGATGGTGATGCAATTGAAGTAGCCATCCGGAAACGGCAGATGCTGGGCATCGGCCTGCACGTAGCGCACATTGCCAACCACGCCCTCATCGATCAGGCGCGTGCGACCGACGTCGAGCATCGAACCGTTGATATCCGCCAGCACCACCTCGCCACTGTCGCCCACCCGTTTTGCGAAGGCTTTGGCGAGATCGCCGGTACCGCCCGCGATATCGAGAACGCGCTGACCGGTGCGCACACCGCTGCGTTCGATGGTGAAACGTTTCCAGATGCGGTGGACGCCGAACGACATGAGGTCGTTCATGAGGTCGTACCTGCCCGCCACCGAGTGAAAGACCTGCGCCACGCGCCTGTGCTTTTCGTGGAGCGGCACCTGCTGATAGCCGAAGTCGACGGTGGGTTGATCGTTGTCGTTGTTCACGGTTTGTGCCTTCTGGATAGAGCTCTTGTCCCGCGCAAAGACGCCAAGGCGCGAAGTTCGCAAAGAGAACAGATTCTTCAATTCCTCTTCCACCGGAAGAGTGTGGGGTGAGGGGCAGCGGCACGCCCACACCGCCCTCACTGTGCAACCCGAACATTGTTTACGAATTGAACCGGGCACATGGTTTACACCTTAGTCACTGATGTGATGCCATTGTTTTGGCATCAGTATTTGTTTGGTTCGTTGGTTGAGGATGCCCAGTCGATGAAAG